>JAGRAT010000090.1 GCA_020434495.1 Bdellovibrionales bacterium
CTGATAACGCTGGAAGAGGGAGAACCCACCAAAGGAGCAGTAGTAAAGAAACGATAACGGCGCGAATGGCGCCCTCCGGCAACGGGGAAAATGCTGTTTTCTGAAACCCGTTTAGAGCTGCTTGGTCAAAATGCACCTGAGCAAGAAGTACAAAGGTAGGGACAGTAGCTAGTACCAATAAGAATCTGTCGCTCGGCAGAATACCTGTCAGGAACAAACTCAAAATTACGATAATCACCACCACCGAGGCATAGTAGAGAGACTTCCGCCCACAACGGATGAACCCCATCAGGCGTGCCGGGTCATTTGAAGCGACATACTCGGCGACAAACTTTACTGCCGAACCATCAAGTCCGAGCTTAGTAAAAATAAGCGCGATTAACGCTGCAGAATAGTAGAAGGCGAAGACTCCGTACTCCTTTGCTCCGAGAATCCGAGCGAGGAGTACTCCAGCGATAGTCCCACAAATAGCAACTGCCATCCGAGCCGCGAAGGTCGCAACAAAGTCTCTACTGATCTTCCCCGGTGCAAGCAGCGACAGGAGTGACAATGCACCTGTTTCCTTCCCTTCCATGGAGCCCCTACTCTACCTCAACGAGGTCCTTCTCTTCCGAACTTCTCGTGTAATGAATGAGATCGTACTCCATTGGTGTCAGTTGAACGCAAAGTCCCGGTTGCAGATCAACCGCTGCAGGGCTTCCTCCGAGAAACACAACTGCCTTCTTGTTCTTCTTAAAATCCACAGTGTTCACCCATACCACACGCGCTGAAGAAATCGACTTCTTATGGCCGGCCGAATTCACAAGTTCAAAATTCGTAACGAGCCCAACCGGTGTTGGGCCTTCTTCTGTAATCGAACCTGGAACAGAACTCGAAATCTCCTCGTAGGGAAACTCGATTTTCGTGTCCTCCATAACTACGAAACGTTCCTTAACGAGGCTTTCTGGAGCTCGCAAACCAGTGTATCGAATCTGCTCTGAACCCGCCTTGTAGCCAGTGAGGATGTGAGAGCTCGCATCC
This sequence comes from Bdellovibrionales bacterium, assembly GCA_020434495.1. GTDB lineage: Bacteria > Bdellovibrionota_C > UBA2361 > UBA2361 > RFPC01 > RFPC01. Next base: position 1,021 of record JAGRAT010000090.1, read on the forward strand.
CCCTTCACTCTCGCACTTACTGATATGAGCTTCGTCTTTGGATTCTTCCCCTTGAGAACAAAGGCCCACTCCTTTTTTAATCCGAATCTCGGGCAAAGGAGCATCGCTGGATCCATTTCAGGGAGGGTCCGTGCATTCAGGAACAGTACTCCCGGCACCTTATTTCCGAACATGTAACCGCCCCAAGGAGAATTATGATCGAGGTTATATTTCCGCATCATCCCATTTGCGAACTCTTTCTGCCCAGGATATTGATGCTTGAGCACCATTCGATAAAAATCGTACTCCACCGTTATGAGATATCGCGTCGGCTTGCTCGATTTCGCCTGCACCGATTCAAATTCAAGGAGAACTTCAAGAACTCGGGTATTGTTTTTCGCTTCCCCGCGCTTCCAAGCAAGCTTGGCGAGTTCCAAATCACCTGTTTCCCGAACAATCTGCCGCTTGTAGTTGTAGGATGCTCCTCTAAAGAAAGAATAATCGAGGATCTTCTCAACCTCTTCTTTCGGAAAAGGCTCTCGAAACTCCCCAACAACAAATGGCAGTTCTTGCGAAGCTCCTTCCGCGAGAACTGCCGAGGCTCCAACATGGAGCAAAATCAACAGCCCGAGCAAAAAATACTTCATCTAGAGAACCTCCTAACGAGAGGAAAACACGCTCCGCTGTGCTGTAACAGCAAGAACGAGTCCCAGTGCAAAAAACGTTGTCAACATCGAGGAGCCACCGTAACTAAAAAGAGGTAACGGCAAACCCACCACTGGAAGAAAGCCTACCACCATTCCGAGATTGACGAAGGTATGAAAAAAGAGGAGGGCAACGACGCCAACTCCGACGAGCGCGCTAAAATAGTCCTTGACTCGCATCACCCCTTGGAGAATTCGGAAGAAGAGTAAGAAATAGAGGCTGATCACCAATACGGAACCGATGAACCCCCATTCCTCTGCAAGCACGCAGAAAATGAAATCGGTGGTTCGTTCCGGAATGAATTCAAGTCTCGTTTGCGATCCTTCGAGATATCCCTTTCCAAACAGCTCTCCGGAACCAACAGCGATCTTCGACTGAATAATCTGGTATCCCGAACCGTGAGGATCACTTTCTGGATCAAAAAGGGTTAGCACCCTGCGCTTCTGGTACGAGTGCAAAAACCAGTTCCAAGCGGCAGCCACTCCCGCGACTCCAATAGCGGAGGTACCGATAAGCACCCACTTTCGAACCCCCACAAAGAGCACCATCGCCGCCCCGATTGCTCCTACTGCTAAGGCTGTACCGAGATCTGGTTGTCGCATTATAACGAGCATCGGAATGCCAAAGATGCAACAGGGGACAAAGAGTTCAGTGAGGCCATAGACCCCATGCTTTGGAGGCGTCTTTGATAGATAGCGCGCTAACGCGAGGATAACGCCAATCTTCATCAGCTCCGACGGCTGCAAATTCACCGGGCCGAGCGATAACCAACGGCGCGAACCATTCGAAATGGTTCCGTAAACAAGAACTGCCACCAGGAGCAGCAATACAAAAACATAGAGGTAATAAGAGAGACGAAATGCCGCTTTCGCGGGAAAAGCAGCGGTGACGAACATCACGAAGATGCCGGCGAAGCAGTACGTGAGTTGCCGCAGTACTAGACCGCTATTCAAAGTCCAAAGAAAAAACTTATGCTCCGTGTCCGGATCGTAACTCGCACTATAAAGTACGCTGATACCGATGGTCGGGATAGTGAACACTATCAGGAGGAGAATCCAATCTATCGAGGAGAAATAGCTCTTAACCTCTGGAATCACTGAGTAGCTACCTCCCCGATTTGCGGTTCTTGTATTAATGGCGCGACTGGAGAGCTTGCCGGTGAAGGAGCAGGGGCAGCTACCCGTGGCACCTCCTTTTGTCCTTCAGGCTCGGGCAGAGGCAATCCCCGCGTTTTATGGAAATACGCCTCCATCACTTTTCGCACAGCTGGAGCGGCCGCAAGCCCTCCGCTCTTTCCATGTTCAACTACTGCCACTACAACTATCTCTGGATTCTCCGCGGGAGCATAGCCAGCAAACAGCGCATGGTGTTGATGTTCCCGTTTTGAAGTCTGAATGCTCAACGCAACAACTTGTGAAGTTCCAGTTTTACCTCCGACTCGAATTCCCCACTCTTCAGGCAGACGCGCCCTTCGAGCTGTTCCCTGTGGACTATTTACAACATCTTCGAGCCCCCTTCGAACGGCGAGGAGCGCTTCTTCTTTAACTCCAAGCTCTGAACGAATCTCCGGCTTACGCTCTTCAATCTTCTTCTTTCCGTCATGAGAGTAAATCGCTCGAACAAGATAGGGTCGAAACACCTTCCCACCATTAACCATAGTTGAAAGAGCTACCGCTATCTGTAGTGGAGTAGTCGTAGTGGCACCTTGCCCAATCGCCACCGAGGGGGTTTCTCCAGGAAACCACCGGGCCTGCTCTGTCCCCGCAAACCGCTTTTTCTTCCAAGCGGTAGACGGAATAAGGCCCGGTGTCTCGTGAATGAGATCCAACCCTGTTGGCTTTCCAAACCCAAATCGGGTTGCGTACTCGTGGATACGATCAATTCCAAGCCGTTGCCCAAGAATATAGAAATATACATCACACGAAACGGTCAGTGCCTGATCCAAATTCACCCGACCGTGCCCGTTACGCTTGTGACACCGAAAGGTCGCGTTACCGACCTTGTGATATCCGGGACAGAACTCGGTTGAATTCGGCGTGATTAGTCCCTCTTCAAGTCCTGCCGCACCGAGAAACATCTTAAACACAGACCCTGGAGGATAAACCTCTTGAACCGCCCGATTGTTGAGCACCTTCTCTTTTCCGCTCACCATTCCTCGCCACTCTGCGGCGCTCAACTCCCCCGTAAAAACGTTTGGATCAAAGGCCGGAGCGGATGAGAGCGCGATAATCTCTCCATCTCGCGGGTCCATAGCGACAATTGCACCCCACTCTCCCTCAAGCGCTGCATCGGATGCGGCTTGGACATCATGATCAATGGTAAGCTCAAGGGTATTTCCGGGAATAGCGCTCACCTGATCAGGTAAATCTCGGATCTTCACACTGTGCGCATTGACCACAAAGGAGTTCAATCCACGTCGCCCCTGAAGATAACGTTCCCACTGGAGCTCTAACCCGTACTTCCCGATGAGATCCCCCGGTTGGTAGTACGCTTTAAATTCTGGCTGCTCAAGATCATGCTTACTGATCTCACGAATGTGTCCGAGCACATGGGCAGCGAGACTTCCAAACTCGTAGTAGCGGATCGGATAGTTCGCCACTGAAATGCCCGGAAGGAACCACCTATTGGCAAGCACTTTCTCAATCTGCTCACGATTTGCATCTCGAACGAGTATTCTCGCTCGAAAGCGAGGGCCTCCTTGACGTTTTAGACGGTCATTCAACTCCGCAACTGGAATATCTAGGACCGAGGAAAGTCGCTCAACGGATTGCTCAACATCCGGGGTTTCATGAAGAAACATCTGGATGTTGAACGCCGGCCGATTCTTGGCGAGAGGAACACCATTTCTGTCTCGTATAATTCCACGAGCAGGAGGAACGAATACCGTTTTCTGTCTGTTATTTTTAGATTGCTCAGCAAATGATGCGCCCCTTAACGCCTGCAGATACCAAAGGCGCGCCGCGAGCAAGAAAAATGCGAGCGCAATAAAGAAGAGCATTGAAAATGCTCGCGGTGGAATAGGAACTGGTATCTTGTCGTAAGCCGAATACATGAATCTCTATTAAAAGATGATGGAATACACACTCCCTCCTCGTGCTCGAATCGAATCCACCTGAGAGTAGGATAACATCCATCGTAATAGAGGAAAAAACAGGGGGGCGATAAAGGCCGTGGTAAATGATTTGCCAACGATTACCATCCAGTCAGAAAAAAGCTGCGTCAACGGATCGACCGAGATCAGGAGATATACGGTGTGGCTAAACAGAGTAAGGAGAATGGTCACAAAAACGAGAGAGAATCCCGATTCAACGTAGATCCGATCTGAAATCAGCGATACGGCTCCATAAGAAAGCACGAATGCCCCGGCCCACGGACCAAGGAGCTGACCAGAGCTAATATCCACAATGAGCCCACAAAGAAATGCGAGAAAGGTCCCATAGGAAGAGGCGACATAAAAACTGATAAACACCACATAAAGAAGGGCAAACTCTGGAACAAACGCGCGAGGTAACCCAATTGCAATCAGACCACTCCCAATACTCAGACCGAGAATGCTCACAAATACTGCCACCAATAAAAGTCGGACTCCGTTCATCTCACTACTACTCGTACTCAGTTAATATGAACAAGGTTTCAAGATGCGTCAGATCGGCGGTGGGCCTTACCTGAATCTCCTTAAACATCCCACCCTTTCGGTCTTTTACCTTCGTCACCAAACCGATCTCCAACCCTTTCGGATAAATCCCATCGAATCCCGAGGTAACGATGGTGTCGCCAACAACGACATCCTCTTCCTCTCTCACATACTCCATGATGCAATCATCACTCCCGTTTCCGAGCACAATGCCACGAGCACGGCTCCGCTGCACAAGGGCGGCCACTCCACTTGTGCGGTCAGTGAGCAATAACACCTGGGAGGAATCCGGTGCTGAGCTAAAAACCTGACCAACGACAGCACCACCCAGCACCGCCGGCATCTGTTGCCCAATCCCATCTTCAGATCCGCGATCCACTGTGACACTTCTTACCCATCCGGATGGATCGGCTCCGATAACAGAAGTTACAACCCCTTTGTATCCGGTCTGCTCGCGAAGCTCGAGGATCTTTCTCAATGCTTCTGCCTCTTGTGATAGCTCACGGAGCCGAGCGACTTCTGACTTCATGAGCGATAGCTCTCGTTTCAGAGTTCGGTTTTCGATCCTCGCCCCGACAAGCCAGACGTAACTATCCCAAACACTAGAGAAGAATGTGGAACTGTTATGAACGGCACCTTGGACCGGAGAAGAGAAAAGCTGATATACAGCAACACCGAGCTTGCCAACTTCAGGGTTTCGCACACTGTAAGCAGTAAGAATGAGGGATAGGAAAAAGAAGAGAACAACTGAGCTGATGATTCTAGTCTGCCGTACCAACTACGTGCTCCCGAAAACGTGACATCCTCATGATAGCTGGCGCAAACCCACTACTGACAAGGGGCACCACGAGAAAAGACTCTCTACTAACAAGAACCAGCGGCAGCAGCCTCAACCTGTTCAGCAACAGTGACTTCCCGCTGGGGACCCACAGAGGGCGGTACAGGAACAAGCAGCTTTTGAAGAGCTGGAGGCAAACTCCCAAGCGCCAGATTATCAACCTCAATCCGCAATTGACTGGCCAAGGAGACTAAAAAATCTATCTGATCATCCTGCGAAACGGTTCTATCGACAAACACCACCGTCTGTTCATTGAGAGTACAAACCCCACTATGAGCACTCCACTGCGAGCCGCGCTTCAATCGCTCCCTCCGAACCGGGTAACCCGCATCCTCCACTATCGAAATAAGTGCCTGTATACACTTCTCTTTTTTTGGATCGAGTCGGTCTCGGGACGAGGTTTTACGTTTCTTCATTGGTGGCATGATCTTCTTTACCGGTAATCCTGGTGAATGATTTAAGTAGTTTATACGCAAAGGATTCCGGCTCGCAAACTTGTTTTCACTAATATTTCTGATAATATGGCTGACCTTGTTCAGAAGTTCTGAGGAGCGCTAGACGCACAAATTCAGTCAAGTGAATATTTGGCCAGTTAGATTTTAGATTGGAAGGAAAAGATGGCAGCCAGTTCCGTTGTTAGAGAGATAGAACAAAGTTACCTGAAGAAAGAATCTCCAGATTTTCGAGCAGGAGATACCCTGAAAGTCCATGCCCGAATCGTGGAAGGAACAAAAGAACGTATTCAGGTCTTCGAAGGTGTGGTGATTAAGCGTTCAAAAAACGTGGGCCATGCTGATGCCACTTTCACGGTAAGAAAGATTTCATACAACGTTGGTGTTGAAAGAACCTTCCTGCTTCACAGCCCTCGGATCGAAAAGATTGAAGTAGTTCGTCAGGGCTCCGTTCGACGTTCTCGGCTCTTCTACCTACGTCCTCTTCGAGGAAAAGCTGCTCGTATTAAGACCAAGCTTTTTGGTGGTAGGGAGACAGGAGAAGGAGACTCTCAAGGTTCTACTGCAACAGCAGAGAGCAACGAGTAGTTAAACTCCAGATCTGATCCGGTATTTCTGGCCCAGTAGGCTGGCCCATTAGAGGCTGGCCCATTAGAGGCTGGCCCAGTAGAGGCTGGCCCAGTAGGCTGGCAAATTCACTTTGAATCTTCTTGAATCTTCATGCTCTAGAGCTGGATGGTCTGCATTCTAGAGTTGTATAACCTGCATTCAAGGGTTGGCCACTCTAGGCTTGGACACTGAATTTTTAGTGGGCCTTTTCCATTTTCCAGCTTCCGTCAGTCCCGACAAGAAACTGGTCTCCAGCGTTAGTCGGAATTACCCAATGAGCATAGTAGACATCTGCGGGCCGATCTCCTGAAGCTCGCTCGATGGTGTGACTTGCGGTAAAGCCCGTATCAACAGCTCCGTACTCAGATTGCAGATGGAATATATGGAAGAGGGCTGAGTTCAGATTCAACTGTGGGCGCACGAAAAATTCGTGAGTCAAAAGATCGCAACCGGCCTCCCGACACTCAGAAATGGTTTCTTGAAGAAGCTGCTTCGCAATCCCCTGACTACGCTCGGAATCCTCAACGACAAACAGATAGGTATAGGCGATCTTCTCCACACCAGGAACATTGGAGTACCTTTGCACCTCGTCAGCAAAGCTCGGAAAAGCTGCAGGCTCGGTAAAAAACAAGCTGTACCCCACTACTTCGTCATCACATTCGGCGATGGCCAACCGAGCACCGTCGAGAGTAAGCTGGTCCTTAAACCATTGAGCGTCCCGTTTGAAATGAGCTCCCCCCTTCTGATATCGAGGATCATTTGGATTGACCTCACCATCCGGCCCTGAATACTGATTGTCTTGATAGAGCTCCGCGCATCGCTCGAATACCTGAGCGTCTTTCCCATCAAAAATGCCAATCTGGACCTCTTTTTGAGGACCGATCAAACGCCGAATCGAAGAGGTCGCATGCTCAAGTTGGGCCGCGACCTCAGCAAGGGTTGCATGCTCGACACCCCCGTTCTGATTCGCTTCGATTACATCTCGAAAAGTCGAAACTGGAATCTGGAGAAAATCACGAATATCAGTCAGTTGAGGATATTGATCCGGAGTTGTCTGCCCAGGGCTCGACTGCCTGGAATCGGAATTTGGAGAGACCATAAGAAACCACCCTTTCAATGCTCACATAAGCATAAGGGTAGTGTGGTTAGGTTGCTTACTCAACTTAGGCGTGTATTCGCTCCAAGCACCAGAGCTACTGAACTGGTGCCTTCACCTCAACTGAGGGAGATTTCTTCTCTGAGCCCTTATCGGGTGTACTGAGCCCACTGTCCTTGGCGTTCAAGGAGTCGTCCTTCTTAGCGGTAACAATTGGAATCTTTGCAGAGATAGTACCGGACTTCACACTGCTCTCTTTCGCTACGGAAGAAGACTCAACAGAGACCTTTTCCTTCACTTTTTCAGCCGCCTTCGAAGTCATGGCACACGCCCCATCAAAATAGGCGCCCTCTTCGATAAAGAGATTTGGCGTTTCGATGTTACCAACGAGCTCGCCACTAGCGTGTAGCTCAATCTTCTTTCGAGCCTTAATTTCACCAGAAACCGTACCAAGAACGACAAGGGTCTCGACGTTGATATCAGCCGAAACGCTACCGGATGGGCCAACGATGAGAACGCTCGAAGAGAAAATCTCTCCCATGAGGCTTCCGTCAATTCGAACTGGCGTATCAAAGCTGAGCTTCCCTTGAATGACGGTCCCGCTACTAAGAGCTGATCGCACCGTTCCGTACTTCTTCTCGAGATCAGGAGCCGAAGAGGCGGTAGAACGTGGTGAAGCGCTGGTACTGGCTGAATGGGCAGTCCCAGAACTCGCGCTCAACGGCGATTGCCCCGCTTCCGAATTACTCTTTGTCGCAGATTTTTCGTTCTCTTCGTCTTCTTTACGCCACCAATTCACGGACTAAACCTCGCTAATAGTGCTGTGGACCCGATCCACAAACGCAGTCTTTTAATTCTACTTTGTACTCACCCGAATTGCCAGGAAACTAGAAAGCCCCTTCTTCTCTTAAGATGAAGCAGAGAAAATCTCGGTGCAAACAATACGCCACTCTCAGCGATGAAATCCCCTTAAGGACAAAGAAATCCCCTGAGAGAGGGGGGTTGGGGAAAAACCAAGCTCTCCTTGGAGGCGTTGAGCACACAGAGAGACATCCTCCGGTCGTCTAGGACCGGAGGCTTCAAGACGGGAACACCCTTCAATAAGGGCTTCATCAGCACCAAGAGATTGAAAGATAACCTTCATAAATTCTGGACGCGACACCCGTTCACTCCCAGCACAGTGGAAAAGCCCAAAAGGCTTCATGTCGAGACATCGCTCAATAATTGTAACAAGATCGAGAACATAAAGGGGTGTTCGCCACTCATCCACGAATGCCTTTACTTTGGAGTTGCTTGAAACCGCAGAAACTATCCAGTGAAGCGGTCCACCATTTCTCCCAGCGGGCCCGCCATAAAGCAGGCTTACTCGAAGAACAACTCCATTCACGGAAAGTTCCTCAACAAAGCGTTCCCCCCGGAGCTTTGTCTGCGCATAAACAGAGCTTGGATTGGGAACATCAGTCTCGGAAAATCCCCCTTGGGGAGCAGCTGGGCATCCATCAAAGACTAAATCAGTAGAGATATAAATGAGATAGGCTCCGTAGTGCTTAGCAACTCGAGAAATCGCCTCCGTAAAATGGACGTTGGCTCTCTCGGCCGCCTCCGGCTGGTCTTCGCACCCAGAAAAACTACTCATCGCAGCGCTGTGAACGATTGCATCAACGGCCTGAATGCCATTTCGAGTTAACCCATCTACAATTTCGCTTGAAAATTCCGAGGGAGACTTCTGCATTTCCCCGTAAAGTAGGTAATTCGCTACAGAGCAATGTGCAAATTCGTAATAGTGACGGTCGAGAGCATAGAGAGAGAATTGTTTCTGTCCTCTCAGAGTTTGAACGAGATGCCCTCCAAGAAATCCACTAGCCCCGGTAATGAGAACATTCATCCTGAAACGTCAACCTTCTCTCGCGAATCGAGGAAGAGTCGAACTCCATCAAGCAACGACTTCGCGGTAAAGTGTTCAGAGAATTGTCTATTATCACTATCTTCAGCAATCAGACAGCTCATGCATCCAAGATTCTTCGCAAATCCAACATCAGCATCAGAATCTCCAAACATTATAGAATCCTCTCTTATGAGATTTAACTCCTGAATTGCGCGCTCACCAAGCAGAGTCCCCGGCTTACGACAAGGGCGCCCTTCAGCTTTTGTATATGGAGAAAAATAGATCTTATCGATGAGAATTCCTCCAGCACTTAGCTGCCGAAGCATCTCAAGATTAACTCGGTAAAAATCCTCGTTCGAGAAGTATCCGAATCCAATACCCGGCTGATTGGTGACGATCACAAGTCGAAAACCTGCAGATTGCAACGCTTGCAACGCCTCTTCTACACCGGGAAGCAATTCAAATTGTTTCGGATCACTGAGATACTGTACATGCTTACAGAGCGTTCCATCTCTATCGAGAAAAGCTGCGGGAGCCTCAGTTGGCGGTGGATAAGATTCG
>JAGRAT010000091.1 GCA_020434495.1 Bdellovibrionales bacterium
CTGCATCAGTAATAAGGTTCCTATGCAGCTCTCTTCCAGGAGAACACAGACTTCTCCTGTTTTGACACCAGGTAAGCAGTTCTCGACAGGTCTTCAGCGGTTCACTCTCGTTCATCTCCTTCGGTTCTTACGTGACAGATTCCCTCTGCCTTTTCTTACTCGCTCACCACCAAAAGCCGTACTCTAGCTCTCAGCAGCAGTAGGTCGTTTGCAGCCTCCGCCTTAACAGCGACTGCGGTGGGCCTACCACCATCATTATGCGTGCCTCGTGGCACAATCTGCGTGCTTTGCGTTAAGGTTTTCTTGAAATGAATCTAGAGCGTTCACCAAAAATAATGGCACGAAGTGACATTGTTTTTGATGAGGAGCTCTAGCCCCCGGAGGGAAGATACATAGCAGTTCTCATGAATCAACGCAGCGTCAATCCTTTGGATTGACACTGCTTTTCCATACCATTCAAGACCTCTTCAATTGCATCCACGAGCTGCTGAGGATCGATCGGTTTTCGGAGAACTCCGGAAACTTGCAAACTTTGAAGCTTGGCTGAATCAACACATCCTGTAACTGCCAAGACTGGAACCCCATTCGCCTGTGCAATAACGCGTTCTATTCCTCCTCCGGGAATTTCAACATCTGAAAGAATTAGTGAAGGTTTCCAAAAACTCAGCAATCCCTTTAAATCTTCAATTCGGTTCGTCGATTGCACCTCATAACCATACTGGGCAACGAGCCTACCCAAGGTCCTCGTCGCGTCAGGATCGTCATCAACAAGCAGCACCCTTACCCCTGAACGCTCCTCGCTTTTCCCCTCCAAGAAAACGAATGGATCTTCCCGTTCCTCTTCCGCAACCTCCGCACTTGGAAAAGAGATGGTAAACACCGAGCCCCTACCATGCTGAGAATCTACTTGTATCCGCCCTCCATTTGCCTCAACAAGAATCTTCGTTAGAGGAAGACCAAGACCTATTCCTTCAACCTGCATCTCCCCTATTCGCGAAAAGGGCTCGAACAATTCGGGGAGATCCACCTTCGAAATTCCAATTCCAGTATCTCGCACTTCGATAGAAACTCTTCCGTCATTCTCATGAAGCGCCACGGTCACGGCTCCATGTTCTGTGTACTTAATGGCGTTGCTGACAAGATTCATCAGAATCCGCTTCAAATGCTTTCTGTCCGCTCGAATCCCTTCAACGAGCACACCACTCTGATGGAATGAAAGACCTTTCAATTCGGCGGAGAGTCGAAATTCATTCAGGACTTCTCCAACAACCGATTCAACACGGAGGAGAGACTGCTCGATCGAGAGCTTTCCATTCTTATACTTCGTAAACTCAAGGAGCTCCTCAACGAGGTCCCGGAGACTACGGCAGTTCGCCCGGGCAACCTGTAAGAAATCTCGGTTATCCTCCGTAATTCCCTCCAGGTAAAAGAGATCGAGTATCGCTTGAACGTTGTTCAGTGGAGTACGAATATCGTGAGAAATGTGAGCGAAATGCTCCTCTTTGCGCTTTGTCTCTGCCAACGCCTCCGCAGAGACTCGACTCACGGCCTGTTGCTCCCTGACAGCACGGGCTGCCATCCTGAGCACTTCAACGAGAATCTCTTTTTCTCGAGGGAGAGGAACTCGCTCGGTAGGATATCCTAAAAACATCGAAAGGCAGTTCGTTCCCTTTTCACCCTCAACAACCTGGTAGGAGAAGAGGAGGTGTCGAGAACCTTCCCAATGAACAAACGAAGATGTTCCCGATCCATCGATATCAAATCTCAAGCACTCAAGAGGAAGATGACGATCTTGCAGCTGAACAATAAGCGGAGCGAGATTCGGAAGGGCTACTTCAGATCCACTCTCAAACTGCTCAACGAGCTTTCCGTCCCGAGTAATAACAATAGCAGCGTGAGTGCAACGGGTAATCTTGAGAAGTCGCTGGCATACTGCTTGAAGAGCAGAGACTCCCTCAGCTCGGAGAATTGTGAACTCCTCTGTAAACTCTTGCGACAAGTTGCTGAGATCGATACCCAATCCTTGATACGATTGCGACTGCCAAAGCAGTCCGCGTACGCTCTGCTCGATATCCCTCGTTCCACTTTGAAATCCTCCTCGAGAGAGGATTCGGGCGATCGTGCACATTCGCCGCTCAGCAGCAAGAGTTGCTCGGACTTTCACTATCTGCAGTCCCGTAGCCACGATCACAGCAGCGGCGAAGAGTAGTTCACTTCCGGAGTAAAAACTCACAAAAAGCGCCACAAGAGATAAGAGTGGAATGAAGAGCATATCTATGCTGCCTGCTGAATTGATCGCTTTCCTTCCAGCACCCTTTCAACATGGGCACACAAAAGGCGCGGGTCTTCATTCTTCCGAAGATACGCCTCTACCCCCAATCGAATTGCATCAACTTCAGAATCTATTTCCTCATCCGAGGTGAGCATAAAAATGGCGACATCCTCAAAGCCTGGCAAACTCTTAAACTCCCGCACGAACTGGCTCCCACTCATATCCGGCATGTGCAGGTCGGAGACGATGACCCGTGGGCGCACCGATCCATTGGCCAATTCCGCTAGAGCATCTTTCGCAGAAGTTCGTCTCTCAACAGTAATTCCTTCTCGAGCAAAGAATCGCTCTATTACCGATCCAAAAGTTTCACTGTCATCGATTACCAGAACTGAAACGGTGTAATGAACCCCGGTAGGCGGAAGTGTCTTCACCACTCGAATCGGCTGCGGGACACCTTCTTCGCTCTGCTGTGCTCGCTCTTCCTCACCTTCCCAATTCAGCCGATAAAGTCTCCCCTTCTCAATACATTGAATGGAAATAACCTTCTCTCCAATCCGTTGTTGAACAGACTCAAGAAATCCGAGCAACGGCACTAAGAGCGCTTGGTGAATCTGGCCGCTTCCACTTCGTCCGGTAAGAGAAGTGAATAGATATCGGATAGAGTCTTCTGAAATAGAGAGCTTTGCCTCATCTCGACCATGAGACTCGACCTCACCAATAAGCAGATGAAGCACTCGTAGCAACATCTCCTGTTCCCTTTCTCGAAGCTTTTCTTGTTCGTGAGCTCGCAACTCTTCCAGAGATCGCTCACTCTCCCCTAGTGCTTTCGCTATCTCTTCCCAGCTCGCAAGAAGATACTCTAGCGATTCGTAAGATCGATACGGTTCAGGTATTCGAGAAGGATCTGTACAGATCACTCCCCGAAAAACGTGATCTCGAATAATTGGAATACATCCGGCAAGGCGGAGTTGCGCTAAAGTCACCTCTTTTGGGAGGTGTTGAGCCTCTGTCGGAATCACTCGCGGTGCGACCTTCACAAGCATTCGCTCTCCCAGCGCTCGAAGAAGCTCATGCTCGTCTTTACCAATCACTTCAGCCGCGTACCTGACGAGCTGACGTCTATCCGGACACCCACGGACAATCGCTTCATACTCGACCCGTTTGACGAACTTGCTGAGTGCCTTCTCAATCGAAGGAAGATTTTCCTTCTTTGCAAATTTAAAGAATTTCATAGTTCAAGTTCTCCCCGGAGAACGGCTACCTTTTCATCAAAAGCTATCCGCGGAAGTCCAAAATCAAGCGACGCAATGCCAGACAGTGGGTCGAGTGACCACGAGACACGCAAACCAATTACAACAGCAAATGGAAGATACTGATGTTCTTCAAGGGCACCACTTCCCTGCTCCTGCCGACCAAGAAACGCGCTTGGCACAGCATAAATAGAAGTTCCCGAAGGAGATGTGCGCTGCGCATAAGGCAGTAACACCGCATCGAGCTCTGCACACTGCGCCGACGTAGCATGATTTGTCACATGTTGTTCAACACACTCGATCGGTCTGACCGACTGGACGGTTCCGCTATTTGCATCAAGCTCAACAACTCGATACCCCATCTGAACGGTGTAACTATCAACGAGCTCATGCCGGGCAACAATAGCCGCAATTTCAGCCGCAGCAGCACTTACCATCGCTGAAGTATAATCGTCGAGCGCTTGAGCATTCACTTCAATTTCAAAGCCAGCATTACTCCTCAAAAAGCGCAGCGGCTTTACAGCATCATCGGATAGATAACGGTCAACTATTCGCTTTGCTGATCCAAAATGATTGTACCGATCAGAAGCAACGAAGACTCCGAGCAAAAAGAGAAACAGTACAACCGAAAAAGTCCCAAGCTCTAATAGTGCTATGCCACGCTCTGGATGAATTTTTCTCATCGTGCAATCACTCCAGTACGACGATTCAGTGCCAAATACGAAAGAACCTGATCAGAGAGAAGTTGCGGATCATCCCCTCCCAACACCTGGAAGGTAAGACGCTCCTGCACCTCCGCTGGATAGTTGGAACGAACCGTATCAGCAAGAGTTTGGAAAGCAGCCATTCCGTCTTGAAAATCGGTGAGCGTTCCGGAGAGTCCTTGATGAAAGAAGGCGAGGTAGAACAGACGAAACTCCAGAAGATCATGGGTAGAGACCGCATCACCTATCTGCGTTAGCGCTGTGGTAAGCCAACTCTCCACTTGTGGATTCACCCCAAAACCACTCCCATTGAGTAAACGCTGACCATTCCCCCATGGCATATCACCAGCAAATATTATCGCCTGCCGATTTACGGTATGCTGCAAACCTCCACGACTCTCAATCGGGGGCAACGCTAGGAGGTCAAAAGCGATAGATTGCAGAACAGCAGCAGTATCACCCTGTGCGTTGTATCTCGAAGATTGGGCCCAAAGGAGGCTTTCACCGGAAAAGTCGGTATACCCTTGTTCAACCTGCCAACCACTTGGCTGGCTGATCATATATCCACCATTCGCTGGAGCTCTCCACAGCCCAGCAAAAGAATCAGGAGCAACGGGTACCGTGAACTGGTCCTGAACAGTTTCTCTCTCAGCCGCGGCCGCACAGTGCTCATTACGTACAAATGGGGTGTTCCATGAAACAAAGGAGAGATCGCTCTCTGCAGAGGGCGAAAGCGAGGGAGAGAGTGAACGGATTGGCGCCAAGAATCCTCCTATCCCGGAAGGATATACACCAAGACCAATCGCGTTATCTCTAAAACTCGCCAAGTACTGATACATCCGAACGGCACTCCGTTTGAGCGCCAGAAAGGGGGCCGAAAAACATTGCTGAGATGCGACGAGGGGATCAACTCGCTCGCCGATCTGATCGCCGTTAAAATCATAAGAATAGGTGAGCAACCCCTGCTGGAAGAGGTAGGCTGGTTGCTCAGTTGAACTATTCCACCCTTGGGGTGCATCCAATGGCGGGGCGAGATAGGAGGAGGCATCGAGCAATATCTGCACATTAAATGGGCTCACCCGCACCTGAGACTGCACCTGGAGATTGAACCCGATATCATTATTGAAGAGATTGGCGAAGAACGGAGAGAAAGTTCGCTCATATCGGAGGGTAAGCACATCTGAAAGCTGTGAGGCCGGTTCATATCGAAGAGTGGTCACTCCTCTTGTTAGAGTTGGATTCTCTAAAATGTACGAATCAAATGCTGCTTGCGCTTCCGGGACGTATGGAAGGAAGCGCTGCACATATAGTCCGCCCTTATCGAGCAGTGTTTGCACCTCTCGCTCCTCATGAAGATACATCGCAACATCAATAAGGAGACTAAAGAGGAAGAATATGAAGGGAAGTACAACAGCTGCGATAAAGAGCAGCACCGTACCTCGCTCCGAGTCATGCCTTTCACAAAATTCCAAGACCCGCTGCTTCATTTTGCAATCCCCTCTGCAGAGAGTTTCATGACCTGCATCATCGGACTCGTCATAAAGAAGATTACCAGCCCTGCGAAGGTCACAAGCAGAGGCAGAGTTGCTTTGACGGGAAGTTTCGCAATTTGCTCTTCTATTGTTTCTTGAAAGTAGGCTTGCGTCGAGTCGCTCAGCTCACGCAAAGGACCGACCAACTCTCCTCCTTCCTTCTGCGCTACGGCTAAGTGAATAAATGAGTGTCTAAGCGCTGGGCTCTCAATTTTGTCAGCGACTTGGGAAAGAGCCTCCTCAAATGAGACTCCGCGTTCGTTTAGATGATGTACCCGTTCAAGGAGGGCTGTTACCGGATCAAGAGGTTCTCCGAGCAACTCCTCATCATTTCGAGCGAGCTCTCCTATCACCCGAATACCGGAAAATACATCTAGCCCCGCTTGCGCGGTCATGACGAGCCGCTCCATCACGACTGGGAGATAGAAATCAATATCGTATAGGAATCGCTTCTTTCGATTGTAAAGGGCTCTTCTTCCGAGGAGGAATGTGCCACATAGTCCGCCGGAGAACCCCATTACTGCAAAGAGGGGATTACGGGTGAAGAGGAAGATGATCGACCCAAGAATTAGCGCGACAATCACTGGCCGCCGCTTCAACTTCTGTTCGAACCGAATTCGATCTTCGCGCCTAAAGAACCCCGCTTGAAAATACTCATCTTCCTGAGTCACATTCTTTGGCTTGGGAGTCTTCCTCTCCACTACGCTCGAATTCTTTAAACCTTCATCATCGTCTCGAAGGAGGGAGAGATCTCTCACAACATCAACGGCGCTACGCCTACTTTGAGAGAAGAACAATACGGCAAAAGTGAGCAGCAATGAGAGAAGACCAGCTGACCACACCATTCTCACACCCTCAGCTTTGACATATTGAGCATCCAAACGATGCCGGTTAGCACGAGTGAAAGACCGCCTATAAGCAGTACTCGGCCCATGGGATTTGCAAAGGCATCGACCAAGGCTTGCCCGTTGCTTGCCCCCTGAATGATGCCAATCATTACAGTACAGAGGGCGATACCAAAAGCTGAGAGCTTTTGCATCGCAACGGCACCTCTCGTCTTCCTCCGAAACGATTGCCGTTGGCGGGTCACTCGAGCCAGCCGCTGCAGACAGAGGGAAAGAGAGGCCCCTTCCTTCCGAGCAAGTTTAAAGGCCATTCGAAAAAGCTTCACATCAGGATGTCGTACTGTTCGACCGAATGCATCAATAGCCTCATCTTCAGTTTTCCCCTCTCCAAGTGTTCGCTCAACGGCTGCAAGCTCCCCCCGAATAACGGAATCTTCTCTAAAAAGCTCAACTGACTTACAGAGAGCTATCAGCGGATCGAGGCCAGTTTTCAAACCGGAGGACAACGACAAAAGGAGCGCTGCATAGTCTCTATCGAAATTGGACTGCCGCTCTGCTGCCTTCATCTCAAGCAGCTGAATCTGTATAAAGTAAAGAACTATGGGGACAGCAAAGAGCACCACAAAGTGAGTTATGAGAACTGCCAGTGCCGTAAGAACAGAAACACAGCAAAGGAGCACGAGAAACTTCCTCCGATCCTCTATTGGAAGTCCCGCATAAACAAATCTCTCAGCAGGGAAGAGGGTATATCCACAATTACTTGCAGAGAAAACTCGCGCTGAGGCTCTTCGATTCTGCGCCGTTCCTGTTTTGAGATCTCTTGCATGGACATCTCCCTCACCCAAAAGAGCCTTCAATCGAGATATATCACTCTGCAACAAACTCGAGTCGAACATCACGCTGCCTTTACCCCTTCTCGAAAAAGGATATCTGGCGTGAGCTCCAACCGATCCGGCAAGGACGCGAGAACAAGTTTACGCTCTCCCCGCTCAAGATCGGCCCGGAACTGGCTCGCCTTTGCAAGCACTTTCCAAGTAGGAGTTGCCGCTTCCTTATCATAGGCGAACATGTCGCGCTGCCGGAGAACTCCATCTGCAGCGGCTCCAATCTCTTTTACCTCCATAATGCGCCTCCTACCGGTACGCTTACAGATGTTCACAAACACTATGACCTGAACCGCTGTCCCAATCTGCTGATTGAGAACATCTTTACTCACTCCACGTTGCGCGCGACCGAGAAAGAGCTCCAATCGCGTAATCGCATCGGTAGCACTTTTTGCATGTATAGTGGAAAGCCCAGGGTGACCAGAAGAGCACACATCGATGAACGCTTCAGCAGCTTCGGCATCACGAATTTCACCAAAGATAATTCGATTCATCGCCATGCGCATTCCGGCACGGATACATTGCGCTGGAGAGATTCTTCCTTCCCCATCCATATTCTCTTCACGAGTAGTCATGTAGCGAGTCTGTGGATGCTCGAGACGGATTTCCGGAGTATCTTCAATCACAAGGATCGATTCCTCGTGAGCCACAGTTCCTGCTAGCGCACGGGCCAATGTTGTTTTTCCAGTTCCAACTTCTCCAACAATGAATGCCGTATGGCCACCACAGATAAGAAGCGAGAGATATCTAAGAATCGGCTCGGGGGCGAGTCCACCGGAAATGAGGTCATCTAGGGCAACTGAACTATATCGGTTCAACCGAATAGTTACGTAGGGACCTGTATCACAAAGGGCTCTATGAACTGCGTGAACTCGAGCAAAGCTCCCGATCATACCGTCAGCAACTGGTTTCTTCGTGGAGTACGATGTTCCAGCTCTCTGCAATAAGCGCTCGACAAACGCTTGGTACGCTTCTTGGCTTGGGAATCTGATATCTGTGGAGTACGTTTTCCTCGCCTTTTGAAAGGCTATCTGATCGTAGTTGTAAATGATGATATCTGAGATCTCGGGGGAATCGACGAGTTCTTGCAGTACACCAAAGGGCCGGCCGTCTCGCTCCAATTGCGCGAGGATCTGATCGCGTTCGAAATTACTCAGTTCAAACCCGAGCTTCTTTGCCACCTCTTGCACGAGTTCAAAGTGATCTGGAGCCGCTGAACCCTCTGCCTCTTCACTATCATAGGTGCCAAGCTCTCGCTGGACCTCCTGGAGGATATGAACCAGAGCAGGAGTTAGCCGATCTTCTCGCCTTAGCGGCAAAGCAACTGGCCCCACCTCCCTCTTGGGAGCAAACGATTGGAGCTCTTCAAGGGCGACCCGTCGCATTACTCTCCTCGCTGAATTAAGGGCTTCGGCTCAACCTCAGTTGGAATCCACTTCCCGCCGCTCAAAGCAAAACGCTTTGGAGTAGCTCCCTCAATGCGGGCATACCCGGTAATTCGGTGCTCTTCAGAAGTTGCCGGCTTACCGCTCAGTCGATCTTTATGATACCGCCGTTCCGCCCACCTGCCTTCATCACCGAGACTTCTGAGAGCAAACGCAACCTTCCCCATCGGAGTAGCAGTAGTAATAGCCAGTGCTTGCTCCTGACTGACAAGCAGAGTGACTGTACTTGGAACGCTCTTACTGCTCGAATTCTGGATCGGGTTCACAGAACGGGCCGCCGAGAGGATCTTTACCTTCTCAGCGATGACGTTCGTTCCCTCTCCAGTAACGAGCAGCACATCAACAATCGCCCCACTACTCGCCCATCCTTCAACCGCTCCGGTAGCATCCACCTTTACGGTAATGGCTCGCATCCCTTCCGGGATTCGTTCAATTACTGGATTTGACGCGCTCGGGTTCACACTCAAGTTTTTTGCGAATATCGGAAGGTTCGCTGGTAGTGGAGCTATCGCCATTGAGGAGCGGTACGGTTCGATATCAAACACCGCGCCTTTTGGCACCTGATGTCGAGGAAATGCCACCAACTGGAACTTCACATCGTGCAGTATAGTTCCCGCGGTCACCGGTTCATAAGGAACTGGAATATTGACCGTATCAAACTGCCCCACAACTGGCGTGCCGTTCACAATTTCTGCTCGCACCTGCTCCTCTCCGGTACGGGAGAAGATAATGCTTGATACGACTATAGCTGCAGCTAACAACACAAACCCAAAAAGGTTTTGGTTGCTCCTCCTCCGTCTTAGGGGTGAAGTTTTCCGTGCTGGCATAGTGGCGATCCTCGCTATAGGTTATACTATCGATTTTCTTGCTTCCCATCTTACGGGGCGGTTGGATCATTCTGAGTAACTATCGTGGCATTACCACCAGTATTCAGGTTCTCTACGTTGTTACCGAGACTCGTGAAGAACGTATCCATACTGTTGTCGAAGATAGCGAAAGCTCCAGCAGCGATAACGAGCACGAATGCGGCTCCAGCGGCGTACTCAAGCAGGGTAAGTCCTTTTTCATCGTTGTATCTCTTGTTCATGATTTCTCCTTATATACATTCAGTTATCACCCAGAAACCGCGGCTGCTGGGTATCGAAAACCAAAATTTCAAAAAGAAAAAACCCTCAGCAGGCGAACGCTAGTGAAGCGTCGCCTTTGAGATAAGATCAGTTGCCTCAAGCTTTGCAGCACCGTTCTCTGAGACAGAGATCTGCGCCAGCTCCTCCTTCTCGCCCTTCTCTGCGATAGGTGCTAGTGATTCCGCAGAATCCGCACCATCACCCTTAACGAGTTGAAAGAGACTCTCTTGAGACTTGTCGACGACTTTCCCGTCAACGACTTCCTTTTGGATCGCTTCCCTGTCCGCCATTTCTACTTTCGGTAGCGGAAGCGCCTTCTGATCGAATCGCGACCCATCAATCTGCTTTGTAGTACCGAGCTGCTGAGTTTCAGAAGGACGTTGGGTTCCAATTTCTATCGCCACTCTTCTTTCCGTTATTCGGGATAAGAGGCTTTTTATCGAATCGACAGCACTTGAACGCTCTTCAATGAGTCCAAGCTTGTGCGCAAGCGCTTCCACTGCTTCTCGACTGGCGTTCTTCGCGAGAGACGCAAAAGTCCCCCCTGAAGCGGGCCATTTGGAACCATTTTTACAGAAAGGAATTCCGGTGGGATGCCACTGGTCTTCGGAGATTTTTGCTGCTCGTCCGAACTCTTGCAGCAACATCTTTCGGGAGAGTCC
>JAGRAT010000092.1 GCA_020434495.1 Bdellovibrionales bacterium
GGCGTTCAAGACGCATCGAAACGAGGTCAGACCGAATTGTACTTGAGCTTGAGAGCCCCGCATAAGGGTTATCTCGAAGCACGACATGCGCAGTCGCGTGATTTGTTGTTCCTGAGCCTGACGCCATAAAGAAAATTTTCTCGTTTTGTGTTACTACTCCCCCACAGCTATTAACGATATGTCGCTCTGCGAGATTTGAGAAGTCGAAATAGCGATTACCAGCGATTTGTCGAGCAATTGATCGTCGTTCATTACTATCTGAGTTCCAAACGAGTTGTCTTGGGGTGATCGCTGAACTTCGTTCTAGTGGGACGGCAAAGCTGTGGACCAAGCAAACAGCCACATCTCTCTGAGCCATCGAAATTGTAAGAGTAAGCATGCAGAGCGAGAAGATCCCGTAGATAATGAGAAAGATGAGCGGCACGGCAAGTACGGCTTCCACCAAGACGGCACCGTCTTGATCGATATCAATATGCTGATGTTTGACCCTCTGAATTTGCATTTTATTACTCACAGCTAAGCCTTTTGCCCCCTCGGAATCACAAGCTAACTTTTTGAAAGTTTCCTGGTTGGTATTGGGAGAGTTGGAACCTTCCTTCTTCGTCCCCAGGGATGACTTATGAGGTAGCTTGCAGTAATCACAGCAATAATTGTGCCATCGGTGATTTTAAGAGGATGCAAATTGGAACCAATGGATTCTCGTAACTCAGTTGTTTCAAGGGATTAGAGGACCAAGTGAAGAGGTGCTGTTTAAACCAACTTACAAAAAACCCATACTCCCCTTTTGGTCCATTTCCTTATGTCAGGCCCCGAATGATTCGATAAGTCCAAGGCGAAAGACGTGAGGTCTGCTCCCATGAGTATTTCCCCAGTACTAACAAAGGCCCTCGGGTTCGACAGGATTCGGGATTTGGTCGACTGCTTTCGGCATGAAACAGCGAACAGCGTTCACCAGAACGTACGCACGGTTGAGTTGTGTGGGGCTATACTCATTTCAATAGTGCCCTGTATCTCATTCAGCTGGTTCAAAGATAGAAGTGATGTAGATTTTGTAACTTTTGCGGTAGGCCTTGCAGCCTGTCTTGCTGTCCTCTATCGGGTACGGCTTGGTATAAGGTTTCCGAGTGTTGGAAGTTGGAAGGAGACGCTAAAGCATGTTCACACGGCATTTGCGCTTGGATGCATACCTTTTGTATTTCTCTCTCTTCTTTTCCCCGAACTTTTCTCATCTGTGGTGGCGCACAAGGATGCCGCTACTAGTGTACCGGGAGTGGAGCAGACACCCTCCCTTGCGGCAACCATCAGTTTTGTTCTTGGAGTAGCAGTATGGGCTGGTCTGACAGAAGAGATCATCTATCGTGGATTACTCGTCAGTGTGCTCAGACGATGGGAGTACATTTCAACCCAGTTCTATAGGGATCTCTTTGCCATTGTGGTGAGTGCTATGATTTTTGGTTTTGGACATTTAGCACTATGGGGTCCTGGAATGGCTCTAGCGCTGGTAGGGCTCGGCCTAGGCTTTGGCTTTGCGTACATAGCGATAGGAGAGAAGCTCTTACCTCTGGTCGTCTATCACATCCTTTTTGATACTGTGAGCCTCTCGGTATCGATCTTTGTTCTTTGAAAAGAATCGAATACTTGATGTCTGAAGTCGAAGAAACGATAATCCTGCCTCTGGAAACTTTGGCCATAGGAACGAAAGTTTCATTGAGGTTTTTTGTCGAGAAATAGTGATAACGGGCTGTGGCGCAGACTGGTAGCGCTGAACCTCTTAGAATAGGGCCCTTGGGGTGGGAGAGGTCGGCCCCCGCGACGCGGAGCGGAGCATTGAGACGGGGTGAATCCGCTCAGCCAAATTTCGCGTTGCCGCACTATTGAAAGTTTCGGTGAGGTTTTTTACTTGAGAAGTATTGATGACGGGCTGTGGCGCAGACTGGTAGCGCGTTCCCTTGGGGTGGGAGAGGTCGGCGGTTCGAATCCGCTCAGCCCGATTTTCCTTTTGAGCGAGAACTCTCAATTGCCGAATAGTTATCCATAGTTTGCTGAGCGGATTCGAACCAGTCTCACCAAGATTCGGCTTTGCCGAATGTATCCGGACCGCGTAGGCTAGCATTGCTGAAACAATTCATCGGAGGAGCTTTTGCCGTCTGATAATCCCCCCCCTGATGTAAGCGATCCTTCGGCTTGGATTAAAGCGAAGCGCCTCGCATCGCTACTTGGACCAGTCCCATCTTCTGTGGGAAATGTTGTCAAAAGCCTTTGGCGGGATCACCTCGTATGCATGGATACCGGAACAGTAGAGGTTTCTTCCACCTCAAACTCTGCCGTACGATTGGTTGATAAGAGCTCGGTCTTGAAACTCCCACTCTACTTTGCTGCTGAAAGTCTTCACCCTGAGCGGTTTGCTGAAGTACGGGAAGATGATGGATCTCGCGCCCTCATTCGAATCCTCCATCCTGGGCTATTCGCTGCTCTTCTTTCCCTGCTTTACATGCATAGGAGATTTAAAAAGATCTGCCCCTCGGAGCAGTGGTCTGAACTCTCTAAAGAGTACATCTTGAATATGGAGCTCGGGTATCTGATTGGTCGAGGTTGCCCGAAAATTGGTGAAGCTTTTGGTGTGTTGATGGGAGGGATTCGATATGCGTCTCTAGCCATTTTTTTGAAGCATGATCCTGCTGGATACGATGGATATCGAAATCGTAAAATGACCTTTAACATTCCTTTCGAGCATGAGCGGTGGAGTTGTGATCACGGGCAGATTGCAGGCTCCCTACTCCGAGCTCTTGGATTCGGTGTTGATCAGATGCATAGTGGTAATGCTATTCGGGCGACCACCAATACGGAGTTCGGAGCGGTAAGTCCGGACTTCTCTTCCTGGACCACGGTTATCCGCCTTATGGAAGCGCTAAAGAACAAGGAAAAGCTCTCCGAAGTTAACCTTACTGATATTGGCTTCACCCTATCCGATGAAGAGATAAGTAGCATAGTCGACAGTACCAACACGCTCTTTGAGAAGGGTTCATCATTTACCTGGATGCTAAAGAGTTACAAATCCGACGATGATCGCGCAGACGATGATCGCGCCGGCGATGATCGTGATGGAGAGAGCTCCTAGTCCTTCTCGCGCGCCTGTGATTTGATGGAGTTTTACGAATAAAGTTCAGAACTCATAATGGAGCAAGTGGTATTCTACGACGGAAAATGTGGGCTCTGCCATTGGTGGGTTCAGTTTACGTTACGGCGAGACAGAAAAAATGCATTTCGCTTCTCCCCTTTGCAGATCATTGGAGAGAATCTTGCTCGTCAAAAATTCGGAGATACCATAGTAGTGCTGACCAAGGACCAAAGAGTGCTCATAAAGTCTGAAGCAGCTTTGTTTATTCTTAAGGAATTGGATGGAAAGTGGGGCATGGTTTCAACTCTTCTTTCCGTTATTCCATCCAGCATGCGAAATTTGGTTTATGAGGGCGTAGCTCTGGTGAGACGACATTTCTTCCGACAACCAAAAGAGCTCTGCCCGATTGTACCGGAGCAGTATCGGGGAAAGTTTCTTAAAGAGTTGGGAGAAGCTGAGAGATTACTTCTCTCTTAGCAGATTTAGCGACTCGATAAACAGCTTGTTCAGTGAAGACGGTGGGAGAGGGCAACGTGATAGAAAAGTCCACGATGCGTTTTGTGCATTTAGTCGCGATAAGCGTGGCAGCAGTCTTTACGATTCTGACCTGTTTGCTTATTGGAGAGCAGCTTGTCGACCTCATCGTAAATGTCCAGCCAGCCTTTGATTCCGATGAGTTTATTCACGCGACACCTGCACATGATATAGCAATCCTATTGCAAAGAGGAGAAGTTAACGCAGCGCTTCACTTGTTACAGCAACAGGTGTTTTACCCTCCTCTTCACGCCCTTGGTCTTGCCCTGGCAATTTTAAGTTTTGGAGATACAACTGTAGTTGCCCGGCTGTTCTCTTTTGTCACCTATCTTTTCGCCGTACTCACCAGTGGCCTCGCAGTCTTTCGTTTTGTGAACGCTACCTCAAAGAGGACTGTTTCTCGATTCAGTCCAGCACTTGTTTCAGTGCTCTTTGCTGCGACTTGTCCGATTGCATTTTTGGTAAGTAGTCTCTGTATGCTTGAAGCGTTGGGGATGTTGATCACCTCAATGATTCTGCTCTGTCTTGTGCAGGGACGATTAGTCCGAGTGAAAAAGTTTGGACTAGGCTCTGCTGTGGTACTTGGCATCCTTCTGACGTTGCTGGCGCTTGCGAAACATACCTATCCTATTTTGCTCTTTCCGGGTCTTTGTCTTGCTTCCTTTGTTGGCGACTCTCGCAAAGAGAGCTGGTTTCATAGAAGAGATGGATGGCTGCTTCTAGCGTTCTTCATTTGCGGACTATTGTGGTGCGCCTGGTTCTATTCGGTGGATAGCAGAGCCATGCACCGTTTTCTTATTGGGCACCATGCTCGTGGATATGTACTCGGGTTTGAGGAGAACACCTATTATCTTCGAAGCCTCTATACGGACTACTTCTTATTCACTCTACTCAGCTGGATCGGCATGGCATTGGCTGCAGTAGCGTGCATTGCTCGCTTTTCTCACTTTGCAGTGCGTGCTGCGTTATTGAGTCTCGTACTATCTTGCGTTGCATTCGGGTTTATCGCTGAACAGGGCCCGAGGCATTTGGCCGCACTTGCACCTTGCTTATGGTTTCTTATCGGAGTTGGTTGGGGGTCCCTCCCGAGAAAGTTGTCGTCGGTAAGGGGTTTTCTCAGTACCGGACATGCTGTCCTTAGTATGAGTGTCTGTATCGCCACCTTCTATGCAACCGAACCGATCCGAAGTGAGGCAAAGAGATTCTTGGAATTTAAGCCGGACCAGGATGAGGGACTAAAAGCTATCGCCGGACTTCTGCCGAGTAACGAGAGTTATTTACTCTATGGCGATGAGACCTTCGCTTTTCCGTATCACCTTACTTGGCTTACCGCCTTGAATAGCGGATTGACGGTTCCCGAAGCACGTACGCTTCGCAGAAAGATCCCGTCAGAATTCGAAGGCGAAGCCCGAAGTCTTCGCTTGTCTGACTCGAATGAAGTGCGGAATTTTTTTAAGCGCCTTCTCAAAGAACGGCCTGCAGAGAATGTTCTCGTAGTGAAGCGAAAAGGGGGAAGAAAGCCAGAACTTTATGATGGTGTTGTGAAAGTGTTTTGTGCAAGAGCACGGAGTTGTATCAGGGAAGAAACGACGCAGTACCTGATTGTTTCTCTTCAGCCTAAAGATCTGTTTGTAGGAGAGGGCCATGATCACGAAGGCGGTGAATAGAGTCTTTATCGTTGTCGGGGGAGCTATTGCACTTGGGGTCTACGTGGTGGAGCTCTACTCTGTTCTTAAGAATCCTCAGGTAGAAAACTGGGTATCTAAATTGTCTACAGCAACATTTGTCGTAGAGCAGTTAGGAACAGATTATTCTATGAATGATGTTGTTTCGTATACGAGAAAGGGCGATGACCTAGAGCTGCTACGAGGGAGTCTTTCTGGTTCGAAAGGGGAAGGCGAGTTCATCATTCGCGCAAAAAACGGAGAGTTTCGTACCCTTCACTTGTTCACAGACAGTGGCTGTTTTGTTTTGAGGGATGGTGATGAGAAGACATGCGCTGATAAGCGCCTTAGCCGGTATCAGCGCGGGGGGAAAGGGCTGCGGGTGTGGTGAAATTTAACGCCGCCGACCTATTTTTCTTAGCCATTAATTTTTCTTAGCGATTGCCCCTTAATTCGGCTGGACAAATTGAAGTTCTGGAAGTTCCGGGATGAGCCCGTATTCTGCTGCTTCCTCTAGAAAGAGGGAGATCGACTTCTTGCCATCGGTTCCAAGATCGAGAGTGAGCTCATTCACGTACATACCAACAAATGTATCGGCATCTTCTCGAGAGATTCCTCGAGCATATGTCATGGCGTAGTCGAGAGCTTGCTCACGGTGTTTCAGTGAGTAGTCGATACTGTTGTACAACGCTTGAGCCGAGGCTTTAAGGGCACTATCGCCAAGGGACTTTCGCGCGATGTTGATTCCGAGCGGAAGTGGGAGGTGGGTCTTTTGGAACCACCAATCGCCGAGGTCTAAAAGGAGATTGAGGCCATCCTCTTCGTATGTCAGTTGACCTTCATGAATAATTACCCCGGCATCTACTGCACCAGAAGTTACCGCATCACAGACTGCTTTGAAGTCGTAGATCTTTAACTCTGGTTCTAGTCCCTGCTCGCGCAGTGCGAGCTGTAAAGAGAGTGCGGCGGAGGTGTGTTTGCCTGGTATAGCAATAGTTTTCAAATTTGCAAGGGTCATCTCGCCACGTTTATCGCTGCTTGTCACAAGCCGAGGGCCGTAATCCTTCCCACCCATGGAGGCGCCGCAGGTAAGAATCGCATACTGGTTTTTTAGATAGGCGAAGGCGTGGACAGAAACAGCGGTCACGTCGATCTCGCCGCGGATTGCTCGTTGGTTTAGCGTCTCGATGTCCGATAAGTCGTGGTCAAACGCGTATTTGTCATCACTGACTGCTCCAGAGGTCAACCCATAGAACATAAATGCGTCGTCTGCGTCAGGGGAGTGGTAGATGGTGATTTTCTCTTTCGTCACGTTTTTGTATCCCTCATTCTTGGCTTATCAGGGTCCCTATGAGACCCTAGTGGCGTACTTAAATGTCGTTTGAAAGACACGGTACGCTTTTTTGCCTCAAAACCCAATAGATCGCCATGACAGCCTCTGTACAAGAACAGTTATCAGCATTTGTCTCTACATTTGGCACTTTCAATCTTGGGAGTGGTGACATCGATAACGATCTCTCTTCTGACGGTCGCGCTCGACTCTCTCCTGAGGCCGCTCATCAGCTTTACCAGCAGGGTGCTGTCGCAGAGATCGGTGCTATGGCGCATCGGAGACGGCTTGAGACGGTTCCAGGAAATACCGTTACCTACCTTATTGATCGGAACATTAATTACACCAATGTATGTAATAGCGATTGCTCCTTCTGTGGTTTTTATCGCCCCCACTCTGATGACCCGGAGAGTTATGTGCTCAACCGAGATGAACTGCGGCAGAAAGTTGAAGAGGCCTTGGAGCTTGGTGCCACGAGAATTCTGCTTCAAGGGGGACACAATGATGACCTTCCTTATGACTTCTATCCGGAGATGATTCGGTGGTTAAGTGATAATTTCCCAATAGAGCTTAACGCTTTCTCTCCGAGCGAGATTCATCAAATGCATCTCGTATCCGGGAAGAGCTACGAAGATATATTGATTGATTTACAGCAAGCTGGGATGAAGGGTCTTCCCGGTGGCGGGGCGGAACTGTTGTCTGATGCGGTTCGGAAGCGGGTTAGCCCGAAGAAAATAGCGGCTGACATCTGGATCGAGGTGATGCGCGTGGCCCATTCACTCGCTTTGACCACAACAGCGACCATGGTCATTGGTTTTGGCGAGTCGCTTGAGCAGCGCATTGAGCACTTTACGCGGCTTCGAGATCTTCAGGACGAATCTCTGCGGGCTGGGTATCGGGGATTTAATGCCTTCATCTCATGGCCTTTACAACATAATGAAAATACTTCGATGGGTCGAAGTCGCCATAGGGTGAATTATGGAGCGGATTCCCTTCACTACCTTCGAAATGTCGCTATTGGGCGTCTTTTCCTTGATAACATCCCTCACCACGCAGCGAGTTGGCCGACCTTGGGAGTTGAGGTAGGTAAGCTAGCGCTTCATTTCGGATGTGATGATTTTGGGAGCACTATGATGGAAGAAAATGTGGTCTCTCAGGCCGGGGCGTTGACTCAGAGTAAGTGGTCAATGAGTCCCGAGGAGCTACAACGAGCTATTCAAGAAGCTGGGTTTGAACCGGCGCAGCGAGATTCTTCGTATGCGATTCTTCAGCAGTTTGGTAAAGAAGTGGTAAATGGATAAATTCACTTAGAGCGAGGAAGCAATGAACGACATACCATCCGGGCTTGCAATTGGCGCTGTTATGACGCGTAACCCTATCAGTATTGAGACATCAGCTTCTCTAGATAGTGCCTTCGAAGCGATGTCGAAATATAGCTGTCATCATCTTGCGGTGACCGAGGACGACGTTTTGGTTGGAGTGTTGTCTCATCGGGATATTTCCTTGGCGGAGAGTGTTACTGGTAAGCCACAAAGTGAACTGAAAGTAGATGATGCCTACGTCGCCTTTCCCTATCGAGCTGAGAGGCATGATTCCTTGGATAAGGTGCTGGACGACATGCTCACCTTACAAATTGGGTCTGTGCTCATAGTTGAGAATGAAAAGCTGATCGGTATCCTTACCACCTACGATGTTTGCCGTATATTGAGGGATTTCTTGCAGGATAACCCTGTCGTAGGCAGCTAGGCCGCTTCCCTCTAGAAACATCCTAACGGATATTTCTACGTAGGACTGCTATGTGTTGCTCCCATATTACACGTTTTTGAGAATATCGTTCATAACGTATTCTTTAGATCATTGTTCGGGGTCGTTATGGGGATAAAGTTCGACCGTCAAGAAACTCCTGGAAATCTTGAGCGAAGAGATCTCAGTGATAGACCAGTGCGTTCGACAGAAATCGCAAGCAATCCCTTGAGTCATATGGGGCAACTTGCCCTGCTTCTTGTAACCGGCGCATGCGCCACTCTGGGGCTGGAGAAAGAGAAGGTGGAGCGCCCTTCTCAAGAAGAGGTTCATGCTCTTTCTGACCCTCGTCTAAAAAGCGCGATAGTGAGAATTCAGCCTCTTCTTCGACCTGATGAATACGTCATTCCAAATGAAGTATTTGATACTTACAAGAATCTCGTTGATTCTCGGCAAGGATTCCTCAAGGGGGTGAGCAGTGGTGGATACATCTCGAGAGATCGTTTAGACGAAACTGGAACGGTTAAGCAATTTCGCACTGCACTTACCGAAAAAGGGCTACCGGAGAATCAGATCGACCTTTACGAACGACTCCTTCGTTCAGCGGATACCATTGTCTTTGCTGAAAGGGTCTTTATCCGAGATTTTATCCTAACTGCTATTCCACACGAGCGGTTTCACAAGGAGATGAAGCGACTGTCCTCTGCTGACTACGAGTATATGAAAAAGGTGGCCGATGAGATTCGCCATATCCCTGGGCCGGGAGGAGCTGGCAGTTTTCTGAAGGAGAAGGTGCCGCAGGGTGGATTCTTATCGATGGCCGCGCAGACTGGAAGCTTTGAGGAGTTCTACGCCTACATGGCAGACGGGGCATGGACGGAAGAGGTCGAGCAGAAGCTCGCCGAGCAATCACCTCGTGCCTATCGAATGTACTTGCGTATTAAAGAACAGACCCGCCTGGATCGAAGTGAACATTCTCTTCGATAACCCACTGATAACAGGTGATATTTGTCTCAAGCAGTTTCAACCTAAGATGTTAAAGATAAATCCCAATCCTATCGACACTCCTCTCTCAAGAATACTCGCATCTTCGTGAGTAGAAATGCCTCAGCAGGAGAAAGAAATGGAAGGGAAAAAGTCTGGAAGTAAACTGATCGTTAGCGCAGGTGTTGTTGGCTGTCTCTTTCTCGCTCTCCTGCTCATAGGAGTTGCTGACCCGGGCGAACAGTTTCCAGTTCAACCTGCCGGAACATCAGGTGTCTCTCAGCAAACTGACAGTGGGCTAGTCTTTGAAGAGTCGGTTACCGGTGTGAAGTTACAAATTCCAGAAGGGTTTGCGCCGAGCCCAGATAATGGAAAGGCGATCACCTCATTTGGGTATCCCAACTACGGTTGGATCTTCATGAAGAATCCGGTGATGTTTGTCTCTTACGAGTTCAATCAGATGGATATCCGAAACCCTGCCTTTTTTGAGCAGCATAAACAGCGAATGTACAACGCGTCATTAGCAAACGCTTACTCAACTGCGCAGTCAGTACAAGGTACCTATCAGATGGAAACAAAGGAAGAGATGGTAGACGATGTGAAATTTTTCTCAATTGATTCCGTAGTACAAGATCCCACCGGGGCAAGACCGAGTCTTCGCACCTATACCTTGATTGCCCCGTTTGGGGAGCAAACGGTTACTCTGGGAGGAAGCTGTATTGAAGGACAGTGTGACGGGGTGATGAATTTTGTTCGGACAGCAAAATTTACGAAAGATCCTACAGCGGTGGATAGATCCTCCTTTACCGTGACTAAGGATGCAGATCCAAAGTGGGATGTGAAGATCCCGTACGGATGGGATACGGTGCTCAATCTTGAGCCACTCGATCTCACGCGAAAGCTGACTCTTGCAAAAGATGATACGAACAAGATGACTTTTTACCTAAGCCCGATGGTGGAGGGGGCTGGAGGAGTGGCAGCGGCAAAACGAAACATTATGACTGACGGAAAGTCGGGTTTCGAGAAAATTGCGGCCGAGCATGGTCTCCAGGTCGTCCACAATGAGGAAGTGCTTCAGCTTGGCAAGCGGTCCTTCGAACTCGTATTCTTTGCGATGATGGATCCAAAGAGTGGTAATCCCGTTTCCATGAATGTTTATGTCATGGGCGAGGTCGCTGGCAGCTTTGCTCTCATTCATGCTGCTTGTTCAAGCGAGCAAGACTGTGACCAAGTAGAACAATCGATTCGGGAATCCTCTTTTCATACTTTTTCGTAGAGCGTTCACCAAAAATATTGGCACGAAG
>JAGRAT010000093.1 GCA_020434495.1 Bdellovibrionales bacterium
TGGGAGGTCTGTCCTACGGCAGACGAGCGCTAAAAGTTATCACCGCTTCGCGGCAATAACTTTCGAGATGCGCTCTAAATGACCTTTGGCGTGAGTGTGATCGTTCCCCTTGCCCAACTCAGGATCAAAGCATTCTGGAGAAGATGACCTAGAATGGATAGGGGAACGGCAACCTTCACGCTCACGGGATAGAACCGAAGACTTATACACATTAGTGTAGTGTAGGTTGAACTAGACGAGTCTTCAGAAGGTCAATTCATCCCGAATGGACCGAAGGCCATTATACAGCTCGAGTGACTGAGGGGCGCTCTCTAACGTCAATCGAGAGCGATACGCCATCGTCGCTAAACTCGAGATACGAGGGGGTATCGGCAACGATGATTTCGTCAATCTGTTTTCCCCGAGCAACGTCAATAAGTCGCACGATACCGTATCCGGGTCGCACGGAAGATATTCGATCCCATTTGTTCTGATGCCCGACAGCCGCCTTGGTCCCGTCTCTGTTGAGAGCAAAATTTGTAATAATTCTTGGCTCATGGAATTCGTCAATTGGAGCAAGTAGGCGGTCCACGAAATTGTATGGTGCAAAGGTTTTACCGGGCACTATCGTTTGTGCTTCTGGATCGACGGTGTAAAATCGTACCTCCTGATAATCAGCTATCGCTAACGTTTTTCCGTCGTCACTGATACCAAGGCCGACTATCTCTGTTTTGCTCTTGAGCCGGACAGTCGAGCCTCGATCCCCTCCGAGACGAATTTCAACTTCTGCTTCTCCGGAAGTTCGGGCGCTTACTCCAATCTCTGTCTTGGAATGAGCTTCAAATATATGTCTTTCTCTTTTTGGATATCTTAAGGAGCCATAGTCATAGTCGACCTCAACGGCGAGATTTTCGCCCGTATCTGCCGAGGTTCGAGGGGTGTCAGGAGAGAGATTTCTCATGATATTTGCTCCTTAAATAAGTGGCAAAGATGCCCAATTGGTCGTCCCCAGACACTAAAAGCTTTCAACCGTGAAAGCCGCAAAGCACTCTTATTTTTAACATTTATAGCCCCCTAACCAAGTAATTCTGAGACAGATCTGTACCCCAAGAGGGCTTTTCAGGGGGTGGGATGCGTAGCCTTAAGTACGGGAGGTGAGTATACTGCCCAACGATGAAAGTCCTCCTCTCCAGGCCAGACAAGATTGGCGATGTCATTTTGGCGCTCCATGGGGCGAAGCAGCTTAAGAAGTACTGTCCGCACTTCCAAGTGTACATGCATGTTGCTGAATATACTCGCCCCCTAGTTGAGAACGTAAAGTTTATTGATGGAGTCGTCGGGTGGGAGGAGGACCTCGAGAGCTACTCATTCGATGCAGTTGTCGATCTCATGGCTAAGCTCGCGACGGCACGGTTTTACGCCTCCGCAAAGATCCCTATTCGTTTGGGAAATGCTGCCCGGTGGTTCCGGATGCTACACACTCGAACTGCTTACATTCGAAGGTCTCGGGCACTGAGAAATGAAGCGGAGTACAATTGGCAACTTATCTCGCTTCTCGATGATACCCTTCATAACACTCGCCTTCGGGAACACGTTACTTTCCAAGATTTGAAGGAAGTTTTGTATCCGAGTTTTGTAAAACCGTACTATTGCCTTTTCCCCGGAGTCACGGTTTCAGCACAGTCATGGCCTTTAAGCTCGTGGACTTCCCTTGTGCGGCTCCTTCTTAATCAAACTGAACCTGATATTGTCGTTATGCTTGGGCCTGCAGAAGCGAAAAGTGAGGCAAGGCTGCGAGAAGTTCTCCCTAATAGTGATCGTATACACTTGGAAGTTGTTACCGATCTTCGTTTGGCCGCTGGAATTCTTAAACGGTGTGAAGGATACGTTGGGCCATCGACAGGAATTACCCATCTTGCTGGAGTAGTTGGTGCTCATGGTGTTGGGCTCTATCCCGAAGTGCTTTCCATGCATCCAGATAGGTGGGCCCCATTTCGTTCGAATCTTATTATTCGCTCGCCGAGTTCGCGTGTAACCCCAGAGGAAGTCTGTAGTACTTTAGCCGAACCAGCAGGGATAAGTACTCCTGCTCGTTCAAAGCTATCGGCATTTGTTATCTGTCGAGATGAGGAGAAGAATATTGGTCGGTGTCTCGACTCTCTCTCCTTTGCTGATGAGATACTGCTTGTTGATAGTGGATCAAAAGATAGAACTTTAGAGATCGCTCGCGCATTTCCAAAGATTCGTATTATCGAACGCCATTGGCCTGGTCATCGCGAGCAGAAACAGTTTGCCCTTGAGCAGTGTAAGTATAAGTGGGTGCTTAATCTTGACTCTGACGAAGAGCTCTCTTCTGAGCTTAAGGGACAAGTCATCCGTATTTTGGAGGAAGACAAAGAGGGGAAGGCTGTCGCGGATGGCTTTCTTCTCTGTCGAGTTGTCTATTATCTAAATCGTTGGTGGGATAATGGAGGGTGGCATCCAGAATACCGAATGCGCTTTTTCCAAAGAGAGAAAGCGCAGTGGGGAGGCCACAATCCACACGAGAAGGCTCATGTTGATGGACGAGTAGTTAAGCTCGACGGCTATATTTATCACTATACCTGCAAGACCATCACCGATTTTATTGACACTCAGAATAAGTTCTCCTCACAGTCGGCTCGAGTGATGAGTGAGCAAGGGGTGCGCTCAAGTATTAGTAAGATGATTGTGCGCCCGGTTTTTCGATTTTTTAAGTTTTATGTGATTAAGCTCGGGTTTCGAGAAGGCAAGTACGGATTTATTCAAGCAGTCTTGGAAGCGACATATACATTTTTAAAGTATGCAAAACTCTGGGAAATGCAGCGAGAAGAGAAGCGAGATGCGGAAGTTCAGACTCGGTATTATCCGGAAATTGTTGAAGCGAGTATTGAGAACCTGAATTCTGAAGAGCTCGATTCCGAGCAGGATCGTTCCCTCCGTCTCGTTCGTTAGCGAACATACCTAATATCAAGTTGTTATCAGATCTCACGGATCCGTCAGCTTGGGTAGGGAGGTTCGGTGTTGAATTTCCCTATTTTTCGGATGATTGATCTGTTATTTGTGCTCGATGCAAAAATTGACAACAGGGCAGAATGGCGCTGTTATAGCCCTCTCATTGGCATTGTTTTCCTGCTCCGAATCTTCTCAAGATGACCCCCCTTCCGTACTAAATGCTCCTGAAGCGTCCGAAACCGCTCCTCTTTCCCAGCTATCTTTACCAGAGCTTCCATATAATTCCGTTTCGCAAGGAGTTGCCTCAGCGCCCGATGTTTCTCCACAGGAGATCCTCAAAAGCTCGTTGGATAAGTGGAATGCCCGTAATGAAAGCGGAGAATGGGAACTCTCCATGGCAGAACGCGAGGAAGTTTATACCAATCTTAGGGAGCTTCTTCAGCTTGGCGAGAGTGTCGGATTTGAATTTCAGAGCGCTAAGAATTTCGATAGCGTCGTGGCCGGGAATGGGGACTTAACAGGAGAACTCCATCCGGATCCGAAGAACCAGAAATACAAAATTCCCTTTAGTTACAATTTGCACTCTCATGGAGCTCGTCTGGTAGGTATCAAGTCCGAGCCTGAACAGTTCGGAAAATTGTTTCTTCAGATAGATAATGCTTTGCGCCCGGTTGTAGAAGAGCTTGAGCAACGAGGGATTGATTACGCAGCGCTCCAACCGAGAACTTCACATGAAGTCTATCTGCCGGTCATGTCCTATCTTCGAGATAGGTTTTATCCCGCCCTTGTTGTGCCGGTTGTGCTTCATGTCGAATCGGGAAAGCTGTCTGGTTACGAAAATGCGGGAGATCTCGGAGAGAGAGTGAATGTTCTCGCGAAAGATCTATCGCATATCTCGCTTCACCAGGGGGAATTCTATGTTGTTGATACTCATGGGAGCGGGAGTTTTGGGATTAATATTTCGAATTCGTGGCCTAAAAATTCTGAAGAGCAACCTGATTACGAGGTGAAGATGTCTTTTGGGCTTTCCTCTCAGGGCGCATTCCCGGTGAATGCACAGGTGAGCCCACAAAAATTGGGAGCTCTTGTTCGCGAGGCAACGCGGATTCTCGACTATGATCAACCTAAAAGTTATGAAGTAGGATTTGCATCGAGCGAACGTGCGGTGATGACCTATCCAGCTCCCAAAGAGAACGCCATTGAGCTAAAGATTATAATCTTTGACTATGATGAAAGGTATAAACGATGGCAGTCAAAGGAGATCCCAGTTCCAGAGGGAGTTGAAGAAAAGGGAGAAGTTTCTTTTCAGCATGGGGGAAACGATTTCCGATACCTTCTGGGCTATTGTCGACTTTCAGTCGATGGAAAGTTCTTTAGCCCTATGTGGTATGGCAGTAAGCGGAGTAAGTAGGGCGACCTCTCAAACTATTGTCGCTGTGTGGCATGAGTATTGAGGTTCGCTGTTATACGCTGGGGAAGTCAAAACCTGATCTTTTCGCAGACTGACTCTATCGAAAGACCTTTTGCAGTGCTTCGTTTCCCTCTTATGCGGGCAGTCCCCTCGCCACGTATCGATCCCTCCACTCCAAAGGCAGTCAGTGAGATGTCTCTTAGTGCGCGAGGGGCTTGGAGGAGCCTCCCTCTTAGGACAGAAGTGCCAGTTCGGCTAGTGCGAAATGATGCGCGAGAGCCCTCGCAGGGAGTCCCATTTATAGACCAGAGGAGTTGAATGTCCTCTGTTTCCCTACCTGTCTCCGAAGTGCGCAGCGCGACCCGAAATGTACGGCCGGAAAAGGCGACACCTGAAATGAGCTTGGACTTTTTCCTCCTTCCACTAATGTTCGAAGGTCGGGAAGAGATGGATACCTCATACTGAATAAGGGCTGGTGTGGGCGAGCCTTCAACTTCAACGGTGGGAGTAGCCGTTTCGGTAGCAGTAGGAGTTGAGAGAGTCGGAGAAGGAGTCGGCGTAGCTGTGGGTGAGGGGGTCGGAGCTAACGTTGGTGTTGGAGATGGCGATGAGGTCGGAGTCGGTGTGGGGTTGCAATTTCCAGTTTCGAACTCTGGGAGTTCTTCTGTGCTTACAGCGAGCGCAGCATCAAGCCGACCAGCGGTAACTAACAAACTTCCATCTTCAACGCAGCTCATCGGTCGAACCCGAGACAGCAAGTAGTCTCGTAGCTGTACCGGTGAAAAGGCGGGAAAGGCGTCTTCCATAAGCGCCAAAACCCCTGCCACGTGGGGAGCGGCCATTGAGGTTCCTGAGGCTTCATGGGTTAGCTCCGATTCTGTCGCTCGATTCTGGGGGAATGTACAGGCTGAAAGTGGGAGGCTACGACTTGAACAATCGATCGGTTTAGTGCTGAGGACGTCTACTCCAGGTGCAGCAAGATGCACGGTGTTAGATCCAAAGTTCGAAAAATCAGCAAGCCTACCGTCGATTCCGTGTGCCGCTACAGTAATAGTTGTAGAAAGCGCGATATTAGCAGGATATTGAAATCGCTGGTTGTTGTTTCTTCCGGAATTACCGGCTGCTGAAGTGGAGAGTATTCCTGCCTGTTCCAACCCTTCAAATGCCTCGATGAGATCTGTTGGAGGAGAAAAAAAGTTCCCTCCCCAAGAGTTGTTCACCACCAGAACTGAAACACCCTGGTTCATTTTTAGATCAATTAAGTACTCTAAGGCTGCGATAGCGGAGGCAATCGTTCCTCCGCCGGTATCATCGAGAAACTTCAGCGGGAGGAGGCGAGCGTTCCAGCTTACCCCAGTAACTCCCAAATTGTTATTTCCTACAGCAGCTATGGTTCCTGCAACGTGAGTTCCATGGCCATAGTCATCGATTGGATCTCCTGTGATTGCCGATGGATCAACAAAGTTTGCACCGTGAATATCGTCGACAATGCCGTTTCCATCATCATCAACACCGGGAACGCCAAGAGCTTCACTGTCGTTAACCCATATATTCCCAAGTAAATCTGGGTGTTCGTAGTCGATGCCTGAGTCGAGAACCGCGACAATCGTACTGGGAGAGCCGGTTGTGACGTCCCAAGCCGAGGAAGCGTTGATGTCGACATTGAAACTGTTCGACAGGCCCCATAAGCACTGAGATTCTGGATTTTCTAACAATCTCAATGGATCGTTTGGACAGTCGCACTGTTGGTTGTCACATATCTGGTACTGTGGATCGTTTGGAACTGTCTCAAACGCCTGTACACGAAAATTTGGAGTGCAGCTCTCTAGCTGTGGATTGAGCTTGAGCAAAGCTGGGCAGAGATTGGCGGAACGCTTAAACCTCCGGACTCTTTTAGCCGCTGGTAAGAACCGAGATACCTTAAGGGACGTGCTGACTCCGAGTGTTTCGACTCGGTATCGTTTACCACTAGGAGTCCTCAGGTGTCCTGAAGAACCGCCTGCTATCTTGAGAACGTATTCCCCATTTTCGACTCTAGGGATTTCATCCGCAGCATAACTCTCGCTGGGCAATAAGTACTGGCTCAATATGAACAGGGTACCTATTGCCGCAACGAAAGCTCTCATAAGGCAGCGTAACTAATACTTCCACCACTTAGAAAACACGCAGGTTAGAAGTTACACAGTTTAAAAATTACACTGGTTAAAAATTACACTGGTTAAAAATTACACTGCGTAGTTTCTGTTGGAATTGTAGAGAGCAAAGAGAGCACCTCATTGTTTAAGTGGTCAGCTCTATTCCTAAGCTTTCTCAACACCGATTTCGAAGCTCCGTTGCGCGCAAGCCTTCTGAGGAGCTTCTTGGCGATTGCGTTTAAGTCATTTGAGCCATTGGTTACGGTTTGAAGCGCACTCACGTTACTTACCTGGAGGCACTGTGCTGCGAGGCCGCCAGTACAATCACTCATCTGTACATTGCTGAGCGACCAGGTTGAGGCCCATACCGCCGATTCATAGATATCTTGCGACATTATGACGTACTTGCGGGTTCCTCTAGCACCTTGTCTTTTAGCGCGGTTTGCAAGTTGACGATTTAAGGCAACTTGCTCAAGACCAGCACCATCAAGAGAGAACTGATCCGCAGTAATATCCACTTCTGTACACTGCACAGTAAGATCCGCTGGCGGTGTCGGAGTAGGAGTTGGTGTCGGTGTTGGTGCGCACAGACTGCCGTCTCCGCCACATACTCCACATACGTCAAGAACTGCGGTGCCTTGTGGGACTCCATTGCAGTCGACCCGTGCTTCTACCGCGCCGATATCACATGTTGCGGTTCCGTTCAGATCCCCATCTATTGGACGAGAAAGTCCCAACTGATCTGCAGCAGGACAAGCAAAGTCTGCCTCTCCAGCCACCGATGCTGTTACCTCTCCAGTTGGGTTCGCCATGTCGATTGCTTGGCTACCAAAGAGTGGGTAGTGAGTCAAAGTTGGGCCACCGTTATCACTTAGTGGTCCAAGCAGTGGATCGATCGGGCTCTCTCCAGTTCCAACTTTATCAGCGTCCTCGTTCTCCGGATTAAAAGGCGTACATCCGGTGTTGTCACCAATAAGGTTGTAAAACTCAGAAGTCAGTGCCGGCGTTAAGGGGGCACAAATCTCTTCCACGTTGTAAGGGCTTTCTGCGAGGTACTCTTCGCAAAGCAGCCCGAGAAAGTTTTGGAACTCGTAGCAGTCTGGAGCAAAGTCCTCTGCTTCTTCGAAGAAGAAAGAAGGATCCAGGTTTGCGTTGAATTCTTCAAAGAGTATGTCGATGTTTTCCTGATCGTCACTGTTGCCAGCTACGATAGAGTTTCGAACGGTGATCTGCCCGAAATATGTGGCGATACCGCCACCGTTGTTTACAAGAGAGATTCCATCCAACGAAATTTCTCCACCGTTTGCTTGTAGTGAGCCCGCCGCTGGAGGGATGGCAAACGGTACAATTTCATTGCCAGTAACGGTGACACTTCGTAGGAAAGTCCCCGGTGCTGGAAGAGCATCAAATTGTTCTCCAAAGAAGATTCCTCCTTCACCAGCAGCTGCTGGGGTTGGACTGGCCGTTGGAGTTGGCTCAGGAAAAAGCTCTGGGTTCGTGATGAGGTAGAAAATGTAATAGAGAGGGCCAGTGAGGTTTAAGATTCCAGCACCAGACCCCTGTGTTTCGTTTCCGCTAATGGTTGTATTTTCAAACTCACCGTGGCCGAGATTGAGAACACCACCCCCTCCTCCGAGTGGAATAGGGAGCAATCCAAGACTCGTCTCTTCCTGAGCAACGAACTCGTTGAGCAGGCCAGTTGGTTGAATGACCTCTCCCGGATTGTTCCCTGAGATAGTTGAGGTTTCCACATTCATCACCCACCGATTGAGGATTCCTCCTCCAAGTGGTGAAACGTTGTCGGAAATAGTTGTTGTATCAATATTGAATGCGGCGGTGAGAATTCCATGATGAATTCCTCCCCCAGCAAAAGCTTGGTTTCCGCTTATCGTTGAACCAGAAACGTTGACGACAACTTCAAGTTCCTCAGCGATATTTGCCGAGCTAATATCTGCAATGCCCTGACAAAATCCGAGGAGATCCGTAACCGCAGCGGCGGTGCCTTCGAAAAGGTCACGCTCTCTGGATTCACAGCCGAATATCGGAGCGTTGTTAGAAATTCCTCCACCTGCCAGTTGGGCGGTGTTGTTCGTAATAGCAGTGTTTTGAATGTTCAGTTCATGCGCAGCTGGTGGTATCTCGGCGAAATTCATGGTCTCGCCACCGATAACACTGCCGAGGTTGTAAATTCCTCCGCCGAAAATAGGACCTTCTTCACTGAGGAAATTTGATTCCGGATCGGCCTCGGTGACTCCATGGTTATCAGAGATTGTGGAGTCGGTGATGGTCATATCAGCGAATTCGTTTGCGATTCCACCGCCTGCAAATCGGGCACCGTTATCACTGATTGTGGTGTTAGAGATGGTCGTGTTGCTGCCGAAGCTATTGAATATCCCTCCTCCGGAGCCGTAATCGGTTTCATTCCCACTGACCGTTGACGATGAGAATGAGGCTGAAGAAGTGATTTCACCCTGGCAAAAGTATGCGGGCCCGTAATACACACCACCGCCATCGCCGTAACTGAGGTTTCCTGAAATGGTACTGTCATTAACTGAGAGAATCCCTCGGGAATAAATCCCTCCAGCAAAGCATTCTCCAATGTTGTCTTGAACAATAACTCGGTTAAGGGTGAGTGACGCAACGCTACAGAGATCGTCTTCTACGGCGCGGATGGCTCCACCGTCACAATCATATCCGTTTTCAAGTGTGACATCCTCAACGGTAAGAGAAGTAGTCTGACATGTGCCGTCGCAGAAGGAGACAGTCGACTGCACCGGCTCCGAGTTGCTCGCCCGGAGGTCAAAGATTCGATGGTAGCTTGAATACCCATTAGCAATGATAGCCTCTCCTACCCTGATAACGGTAGCATTTGCTCCGGTTACACCGCGGACAATAAGACTATCGGTAACATCAAGGTCTCCACATTCAGCGCTTGACCCATAGGATTGGGACTGCATACCGCAAGTCAGTGTTAGTGGGTATGTGGCACTTGCGAGCACGATGATGTCAGTTGCAACGGACCCAGGTTCTCCCGCTCCACATTCTGGATAAACATCACTGTTCTCGTTGGCATTAATGACCGCTTCTCTTAGGGAACAATCACTATCGACCGAAAGCTCATCCGCTGTAGTTGTAACTACGAGGGTAGCCGCAGATGCGGATTGGACAATGAAGAGAAAGAAAAGGGAGAGGAGAATGACAAGAAAATGTGCAATAGGAGTAGAGTTTCGTGAAGAGAACATGACCGCGTACTTCCGTTAACTTAACTCTTAGGGGGATTCCTAAGAAGAGGTTGACCCTTCCTGTGATTTTAAATTGAACCACCGAAGTATCGAGCAGTATGATAGAGGAATGAGAAACTGAATCAAGATTTTCACAGAAGTTATTAATAATACTAACGATAAAAGAATAC
Source organism: Bdellovibrionales bacterium (assembly GCA_020434495.1). Classification (GTDB taxonomy): domain Bacteria; phylum Bdellovibrionota_C; class UBA2361; order UBA2361; family RFPC01; genus RFPC01. Next base: position 9,911 of record JAGRAT010000093.1, read on the forward strand.
TTTAGTTTTCCATTCACATTCCACCAAGAGAGCCAAATGCCCTAAACACCTGGAGTTAGGGGTCGAGACTCTACTTGTTTAAGCGCCACTCTCGAATCTGACTAGCGAGATCTCCAAGTGAATAAACGATTTGAATTTCTGGCCGAGCGAGTCTTGTCTGAATCTCAATGTCGATTTTCCGCGGATATTCAGGATGCACTCCGATGAAAAGGGCTTTGTTACCCATCGACCACGCGCCAAGTTCATAGAGGGTGATAGGACAGAATGTTTCACGAGGGAACCAGAATGAAATGGCTTCAGCTGAACGAAGGTAGCGGTGTTCCCATTCAATCTGTTCGTTTGATGCGCTCGGGTCGTTGATAGGAAAGTAGGGTCTTCTCGGGTTAAGTGCTGTGATCGGAAGGTTTGATATCAAAGAAACAAGATCCGCTTGCCAGTCTGGACAATCGGTGATCCCCCCGGCAAGGAAGAGAGAGTTTTCGAAATCCTGGGTCTGTTGCGGGCAAACTACTTCAAAAAAGCCCTTGCGCTCTGGTTGTTCATTCCTCCGATTGTCCATCGCTGTGTTCATAGTACTCCTCACTCTTGATTAACAACTTCCGAGTTTAGGAGAGGGTAGTGATTGTGAACGATTCCAGATCATAATTAACAGTTTTTCGCCTCATATCTGTTAATATACCGAAGGCAACTGAAGTTGCCGGGAGGTCCCCCGGAGGGACAACA
>JAGRAT010000094.1 GCA_020434495.1 Bdellovibrionales bacterium
CTTTAAACATTTCAAGGGTGTAGCGAGCATCGATATTGCTCGTGAACGTGAAATTGTTCGCGAAGAAGTCGTTGTGCCCGTAAACGTGCGCGATGGTCAAAATTTGAAGTAAGTCGGTATTGTCGCGCATGAGATACGCGAGACATGGATTGGAGTTGATGACCATCTCATATGGCAATCCGGAAACCCCATAGTCGTACATGGTCTTGGTTTTTTCGTATGACTTTCCGTAGGACCAGTGGGCGTAACGAGCAGGCATCCCTGAGTACGCCATGTACCCGATCATTTCATGATGATCACAAACTTCAAATTCTTGGGGGTAGCAATTCAGACCGTATTTCTCTACAAGGACGCGAATGCGCGTATCCCACTCTTCCATTTCTTCGACACTCATCCCCTCATCGGTGCTCATGTTGCTGACTGTGCTCCTTCTGCTGTTGTATCACTCGGGGTTGCGTTTAGGGGACTGTTTTTATCCTTCAGGAGGAAGCTCTTAAAGGCCGGCCAGAGGTCCTCCTTTTTCTCGATTACGAGCATCTGGAAGTTCTCTCTATCGATTTTACCAAATACGTCAATCATGCTGCCCGAGTAATAGGCACTTCCCGATGGTTTGATCTCTCCGTATCCGAAGATGTTGCACACATCACAGAGTTCAGTCGCCGCTTTTACCGCTCTATCATTATCAGAATAGAAGTTGTCTCCATCGGAGCAGTGGAATGCATATACATTCCAAAGAGAAGGGTGATAGCGATCTTCTATTATGTCCAATGCCTTTCGATACCCAGAAGAGATGTAGGTGCCACCAGACTCCACTTTATGGAAGAACTCCGTCTCCGTAACTTCCTTTGCTTCGGTGTGGTGCGCGATGAAAACGACTTCAACGTTTTGGTATTTTTGTCTGACAAATTGGTAAAGGAGGAAGTAGAAAGAACGAGCAAGATACTTCTTTACCGTTCCCATAGAACCAGAGGTGTCCATAATGCAAAAAATTACGGCATTTGATACCTCCTTCGTTGTCGGGACGATGTGGAAGTAGCGAAGGTCATCCTTATGATAGGGGAATCTCTTTTCCTCATCATTAAAGTTTATCCCTCGTGAGCCTTGTACAGCGAGTCGTCTACGAATTCGATTTTTTGCCGAGGCCTTTTTGTTGAGCCGTGGTCGAATTCCCGCGATTCGGAGCCCTTTTCGTTTGCGTGCTTCGTCTGACATTACCTGTCGAAGTGCCTTTTTCTCAAGTTCGGGAAGTTCAAGATCGTCGAACATAAGACGAATGAGCTCTTCGAGTGTGACATCAGTTTCAATTGCATCAACTCCAGGCTGGTCTCCTCCCCCTCTGCCAACATCAGGAGCGCCTGGCTGAGACTGGCCAACAACGTCCCCGGGCTGCTGTTCTCCGTTTCCTTGTGCTACCCCAGGGGCATTCTCACCATAAATGAATCGGTATTCTTTGATGGAGCGAATAGGAATCTTGATGATCTTGTCCTTGTCACGACCGATTATCGATTCTTCCGAGAGAATGTCTGCAATGTTGTCTCGGATAGAGTCTTTGATCTTTTGGCGATGTCGCATCCGATCTCTCGCACTTCTGTCTGAGCGCTGAGAGGTGGGAGTATAGTCTCTAAAAATCGTCGACATGGGGTATCTTGATTCCCTCAATATCAATCGAACGGCCCTAAGGATGTAAACGTCCTTCAGAGGGAGAGTTCAATTTAAACGCGAAGAGCGCGAAAGAAAGATAGTCCTCGCGACCTTCTCGTTCGGTTTATTCTAGTCCTTCCACAAGTTATTTGCAGCGTACTTCAAGATGGTATCCACGCAGGCTGCGGGGTAACCATTCTTAATGAGCTGCTCAACCATTCGGTTGTACTTCTCTGACTGATCTTGGTCTCTCGTTCTCGCCTTCGTGATGATTCGAGATACATCGCGAACGCTTGTCATGAGCTTCTTCTCAATGGCTTCTTTGAGCGGCTCATAACTTTCATAAGAGATGTTCTCTCCTTTTCGTCCTACAGACCATAAGTAGGAGATGACTTCTTGTCGAAATCCATCACTCGCAGTCCCAATGATGGCGATCTGTTCTTCGATGGATTTCATGAAGCCCTCATCAGGCTCAAGTTCCTCTCCAGTATTTCGGTCTTTTAACTTCTTCTTGTTGACGTATGCCTCAGCATGGTCGAGGTAGTTCTGGAACAGAGATTCCGCTTGCTCCTGGTAAGAGTACACAAATGCTTTGGTGATCTCTTTTTCGAGAATCTCCAAGTATTCCTTATGAAGAGTATCTTGCAGGTACTCGAGATACTGCTTGCGGACGTCGTCTGGGAAGTCTCCAGCCTTTACCATTTGTACGAGAGCTTCTCGTACATTAAGGGGATGGATGCAGTTTTCTTTCACATTGTCAGAGAGCGCGTTGTCGAGGGCTTTCATGATGAATCGGGTGGATATCCCGTTCATTCCCTCATCTTTGGCCTCTTCTTTTAGCTCAACAACGTCAATCTTCTTTGTCTTGCCTTTCTCGACAACCTCTTCTCCGTTATAGAGCTTGAGTTTCGTCATAAGATCACACTTGTTCGTCGGCTGTAGTCGCGAAAGGATCGCGAACATTGAAGCAACTTCAAGAGTGTGAGGGGCAATGTCAGCAGTGAACTGTGACTTGCGAATCATCTTCTTGTAAATCTTCACCTCTTCAGACAGACGGAGGTTGTACGGAACTTTAACCGTAACAATACGGTCAAGAATGGCTTCGTTCGTATGATCACTCTTAAACTTCTTCCATTCTGCTTCGTTCGAATGTGCGACAATGGTTGTGTCGACATAGATCATTCCATGGCGACCAGGTGCCGGAATATGCTTCTCCTGAGTAGCTGTGATCATGGCGTGGAGATATTCTGTCTCGTTCTTAAACACCTCGATAAACTCAACCATTCCCCGGTTCCCAACGTTTAGGGCTCCTGAAAGGTCAAGAACTCTCGGATCTCCTTCAGAGTAAAGGTCCAGCTTGGAGATGTCTTCTCCTCCAATAAGAACCGAGGTGTCTTGGTTGTTCGGATCGACCGGAGGTACCACGCCGATTCCTCTACGAGCACGAATACTGAATTCGTAAGTTCGTATCGGCATCTCTTCCCACTTTCCAGCAAATTCCTCGATAAGACGATGTCGGGTAATTGGGTTCAGATCTCCCTCGATGTTTACACCGAGCATTTTTGAGAATTCGGGTCGAAGATGGCGCGGGATAAGATGGAGAGGTTCCCCGTACATCGGATCATCTTCTATGGCGTAGAATGGGGGCAAAAATTCAAGACCGCCTTTCAACCTCTCAACGAGACTGCTCTTCCCGGAACCAACGGGACCAACCAGGTAGAGCACCTGCCGACTTTCTTCACCCTGAAGAGATGCGGAGTGAAAGAACCTGACGATCTGACTGATGGTTTGGTTCATTCCGTAAAAATCTTCACTGAAGAAGTTGTACTCAGTGAGCTTTTCTTTTTTGTACAGTCTTTGAAGCTTTGGATCGTCCTCAAGTCGGATTTCTTCGATGCCCTGATCCATGATCATGTCATAGATGCGCTTGTGAGAGAGCTTCGCTACATCGGGATTCTCCCGAACGATCTCGAGGTACTCGAGCATAGTACCTCTCCACATAGTTTTCGTTCTTGTTTCCCGGTCTTTAGCGATTAGCTTCTGAAAGTCTTCTGTCATTGCTGGCCCTTATCGACTGGAGATGTTGTTAATGCCGGAAGCTCTAGTTCCCCTAGGACTCCCTTCAACAAGTTGTTACTGCAAAGTTCACCTCCGCAGCACACCCCTCAACACATAAGATGTTATAAACTCGAGTTGTTTTCCCACTTTATAAGGTTGGTCAAATACCAGCAATCTGAAATGCAATAAGGGTTCTAGTGGGGAAGATGAAATGAAATCAAATGCTGTTAGGAAAATTGCCCGAAAGCTAAACCCCGACTAAGTCTAAAACTAAACTGACTTTGTCTAAGGATCCTCTGAATAAGTTTCGATGGCGTGGGACCTCGGATGATGACGTCAAACGTAAACGGTCGAGGTCAAACGGTTTTCGGATCACGTAATGGTCGTCGTGAGCGTTTTGACAAGATTTGTTCAGAGCTTCCCGAAGACTAGAAGACTAATCGTCGGCAGTCTCCAGAGAAACAACTTTGCGACCTTCCCAGGTCTCTATTGAAAGAAGATTCCGGGATCGGTACACCTCGGACTTCATCCTTGCCAGCATTGCATCGAAGTAATGATTTGGTAGGGAGCAGTGGGGGTACTCGTCATCGTCGTAATCCTCATCCTCAAAGTCATCTTGAAACGACCTTTTGGGTACTACCAGTGGTACCTTTTGGGATGCGTTTTTCTTATCTAAGCGGGCTTCCAGTGCTGATCGAGCGGGGGAGTTGCTCTTCGATTCTACTATCTCCGGGGAGTGAAACTTTGAATCTGATTTTTTCATTGTATATTCCCGTGGGTAGCAAGGCTTTTGGTCTTGCCAACCGAATTTTATATCACAGACTAGCTAATTTTTTTATGAGAAAGTTCGGAACAGCAAAACAACCACCTTCCCTACGTCCAAATTGCATTAGGCGTTCTGACTTGGCGGGGTGTCCGTACTGTGACGGCTTGGTATATCTACCTGAATGTGCCAATAGAATTCGCTACTTAAAGAAGTATAAACCGTAGTTTTATCCTCAACAAATTTTAGTGATTAGACTAGAATGACCTTTCAAATCAGTGCACTATGTAGGCCTCGGCAGAGTGCACCGAGACCAACTGAACACTGAGAATATCCCTGGGGCAAGCGCCACAAAAATGGAAACACCACATAGAGCTAACACCGCTAGCAAGGAAAATGTCGCTGCTAGTGAGTGGTGGCGTCGAGAGGCGTCCCTTGATGACGCCATCCAGCATGGACTTAAAGATTCGGAATTTAAGGGGATTTTGAATGCGCTCGGTCGTAGTATCAACCTTGTCGAAGTAGGAATCTGTGCAGCTCTATATTCAGAACACTGTTCCTATAAGAGCACGAAGGCCCACCTGAGAAATCTCCCAACTGATGGGAAGAACGTCATACAAGGGCCTGGCGAAAATGCTGGGATCGTTCGCATCGCACCCGGTTTGGGCGTAGCCTTTAAAGTTGAGAGTCATAACCACCCGTCCTTTATTGAGCCCTTTCAGGGCGCTGCTACTGGGGTTGGCGGAATACTTCGGGATGTTTTTACCATGGGCGCTCGCCCTCTGGCCGTTCTTGATAGCCTCCGATTTGGACCCCCGACAGATCGTTACTCCCGATATCTCTTGAAGAATGTCGTGCGCGGAATAGGAACTTATGGCAACTGCATGGGGATCCCGAACATCGGAGGAGAAACCTTTTTCCACGAGCGGTACACAAAGAACTGCCTCGTCAATGCCTTTGCCATGGGAATCGTTGAAGAAGATAAGATCTTCCTGGGAAATGCTTCTGGAGTTGGTAACCCAGTATTTTATGTGGGTTCAAAAACCGGTCGTGATGGGATTCACGGCGCGACAATGGCCTCCGAGGAATTCGATGAATCTTCGGCTGAAAAACGTCCAACCGTTCAGGTTGGCGATCCGCTGCAAGAGAAGCTGCTATTGGAAGCCTGTTTGGAAGTAATGAAAACAGGCCATGTAGTTGGTATTCAGGATATGGGTGCCGCAGGAATGACGAGTTCTTCGTTCGAGATGGCTGAGCGTGCGGGAAGTGGGGTTCGATTAGATCTCGAAAAAGTTCCGATGCGCGAGGTCGGTATGAATCCGTACGAGATTATGCTTTCCGAGTCTCAAGAGAGGATGCTTCTTGTTGTGGAGAAAGGAGCAGAAGAGCCGGTATGTGAGATTTTCGCTCGTTGGAATTTGGATGCCGTCCAGATTGGCGAAGTTACCGCCGAAAAAGACGTCGAACTCTTTTGGTATGGCGAATGCGTTTCGGCATTGCCTGCTTCCGTTCTTACGAGTTCGGTTCCCATGTATCAGTGGCCAGAGCGAGAACCCTCAAATTATCGAGACAAGATAGCATTTGACGTTCAATCCCTTGAACAACCAGAGGACCTCTCTCGGTGTCTGTACGACATGATTTCCAGTCCAAATCTTTGTCCGAAGCAGGCGTTGTTCGAACAGTATGACTCAACTGTTCGTGGAAACACTGCCGTTGGACCAGGGGGCGATTCTGGGGTGATTCGAGTTAAGGTCGAAGAGAAGTCGTATGACGTTGGAATCTCGGCCACCCTGGATTGCAACTCCCGATATTGTGAGCTCGACCCATATCTTGGTGCCGCGCATTCTGTCGTTGAGGCGTATCGCAATATAACCGCAACTGGATGTGAAGCAATTGGGATATCTGACTGTCTGAACTTTGGTTCTCCTGAGAAGCCCGAAGGGATGTGGCAAATTGCGCAAGGTATTCGAGGTCTAGGAGACGCTGCTCGCGCGCTGGGTGTGCCAATCGTTAGTGGCAATGTAAGTCTGTACAATGAAACGCAGGGGAGTCCAATTCTCCCGACTCCTACCATCGCAATGGTGGGAAAAATCGACAATTATCGCTTGGCCGTTGGAGCGTCTTTCAAGAATGCCGGGGACACGGTCCTATACTTGGGTGATGATTTCTCGTTGGCCCTGGGTGGCAGTGAATATCTTGCGCAGATATTTGAAGTCGAAAAAGGAGCTCTTCCTGATATCGATTATCGACGAGAGATCGAAGTCGCAAAACTCCTTCGCCAGCTCATAGAGGATGGTCTCGTCGTTTCTTCTCACGATGTTGGTACTGGCGGTGTTGCGGTGGCCCTTGTTGAGTCCTGTTTTCGGCCGAGTTGCTTTTCGTCCGGAACGGATCCGTTCGGCGTATCCCTTTCTCTTTCTCAAAGTCAGAAAAGAACAGATATCCAACTGTTTGGAGAGGGAGGTCCCCGATATCTTGTCAGTGTAAAAGACGAGCATGTCGAGGAAGTTGAAAAAAGACTAAAAACCTCGGATATCCGAATTCTTGGAAAGGGACAGGTACTTTCAGATGCGACTCTCAGTATCGCGAGAGTGAGTGATGGTTCAAAGAGTGCCGATGAAGTACTCTCGGTGTCTGTCGCGCGTGCTTTCCAAGAGAGTGTTCAAACGATGAGAAAACTCTTTTCGTAGGTGTTCGGCAAGGGTGTTCGGCAAGGGAATCTTCAGGTAAGGGGAAGGAGTCTTGAGTCTAGAACTGGTAAATATCGGATCTGACAAATTTCGTGAAGAATGTGGACTTCTTGGTGTCTGGGGTCATCCAGAAGCGGCGAACCTAACATATCTGGGGCTTTATGCTCAGCAACATCGAGGGCAAGAGGGCGTCGGGATCGTTTCTATAGATCCGACGGCCGGAGACGCACATCCAGGCCCAAAGCGTGCCAGTGATGCTCCGAGCAATGGTGGCTTTGCCGTTCATAAGGGCACCTCGCTTGTTGCGGATGTTTTCAAGGGGTTTGATTTCAAGAAGCTTCCTGGATCTGTCGCAATTGGGCATGTGCGGTACACCACAGCAGGTGGTAATTCACTAGCGAATGTGCAGCCGTTTGTTGCGCAAGTCTCGCTTGGGAAGGTCGCGATCGCGCACAACGGAAATCTCATTAATGCCGACCAGCTACGGCATTCCCTAATCAAGGACGGAGCTATTTTCGGCTCCTCTTCGGATACTGAAGCTATTCTCCATCTCATAGCGCGAGCACCAAAGAGCATCTCTGTTGAAGAAGCTGTGATTCGAGCGTTGGAGAAAGTTCAAGGTGCATACTCTCTCCTCATAGCCTTTCGGGATCGAATCTTTGCGGTTCGTGATCCCGCAGGGTTGCGACCGCTCGCAATTGGGAAACTCGATGGAGCTACCGTTTTTGCCTCGGAAACCTGTGCATTTGATCTCATCGGCGCCGAGTATGAGCGTGATGTTGAACCTGGAGAGCTTGTTATTGTGAGCGATAAGGAAGTGAAGTCGTACTTCCCGTTTCCGAGAGCTCAACCATCTCCGTGCGTATTTGAGTACGTTTACTTTGCGCGACCTGACTCGAACATCTTTAAAAAGAATGTCTATCCGATCAGGAAGCAGATGGGGATTGAGCTTGCTCGAGAGAGTGGAGTTGACGCGGATATGGTAGTGCCAGTGCCAGATTCTGGGGTTACAGCAGCCATTGGGTATTCCCAAGAAGCGCGGATTCCCTTAGAGCTTGGGCTCATTCGAAACCACTATGTTGGCCGTACTTTTATTGAACCACAGCAGTCAATTAGAGATTTCGGTGTGAAGATTAAGCTGAATGCAAACGCTGCTGTTTTTTCCGGCAAGCGTATCATTGTGGTTGATGACTCAATCGTAAGAGGTACTACGAGCCGGAAATTGATTGATATGTTTCGCCGTGCGGGAGCAAAGGAGGTCCATCTTCGAATCTCCGCTCCACCAACGTCCGATCCCTGCTATTACGGGATAGATACTCCGCGAAAGGAAGAGCTGATCGCTTCAAAGAAAACGGTTGAAGAGATCAGAGAATATCTAAACGTTGATAGTCTTGCCTATCTCTCGCTCGAAGGTCTATATCGCGCTGTTGGAAGTGAACCAGGCACAATGTGTGATGCCTGCTTTAGCGGTAACTATCCCCTGGGAACGCCAGAAAAGCCCGGCGGCCCGGCGCAGGAAGAACTTTTCGGCGAGTCCTCTTAATCGTGCCACACGATTTTTTAGCAATCCTCGAAAGTAATGCCACGAAGTGGTGTGGTTTTCGAGGAGGGCTATAGCCCCCAGCGGGACAACAAATACTGCCCGTAGAATCAGCGAAAGCGATCAGCTTTCGACGAGGAGACCGGGAATTTCATTTGCGGGCAGTAGTATTCCGTGCATGTGCTCGTGCACCCCTACGTATACTTTGTGCGAGGGACTATTTATGAGACCACTTCTAACCCTTTTGGCGGAATTCATTCTGAAAGATCGGGGGGCCAGCCGCTGCTTGGCTCCGATACTTTCCTTTTTGGTCGTAGAGTTCTGTTGCCTCTGTTTGTAGGCGAAAGACTGCAGCCCTCGCTATTTTCATTTCGGGATAGAGAAGGATTGGGTTTGGTCCATGGTTTGCGAGTTCCAGTGTCACAGCTCTATCATGATGGCCAGGGTAAACGAGCATCGCGGTTTGGACGATTGTGAGACCCACTCTCGCCAGGGTGCTGCGGCCCTCTATAAAGAAGCCAAGTGATGCCCCCACGCTGACCCTTTCGAACGTCGCTCCTAATATAAAATCACCTGGATTGAGGGTATAAGGAGCATCTTCGGTGATATGGACCGGTGAGTATTCCGGTACTTTTCCGTTCTTCACATCGACAACAACGCCGGTTTCCGGCACCAAGAGCTCTGGACCTAAGTGAAGAGTCACCCCAGCGGCTCGAACCATCGCATCATTGAACGGTTCTATCGCCAGCTCTCCGCTCTTTATCACAGCTCTGAGATCAACGTCAGATAACATCATGTGCGGCCTCCAGAGGGTAAGAATATGACCATATCATTTTAAGTGGCCTCTGGGGAGTTTACAGGGGAACCAATCCTATTTTAGTCTCAAGGCCTGAAAGAGTTTCACCCCACCCGCTCTCGATGTGTGATCAGGGAATGCCCGTGATCAACGGCAGTGAAGTGGCATCAGTGAAGTGGCAGGGGGATAAATGTGATAAGGCAAGATTATGGCCTCTAGGAATGTGCAAGACGTAGAACCTGAATTGAGGAAGCTTAGCCTTCGGTGGCTATTTGTGGCGGGATTTGCTGCGATATTGCTTGCATATTCACTATATCGTGTAGACAACTACCTTACCTATTCAAAGGGTGAAGAAGTTTTAGGAAATACTCTTCGAGAGCTCCGCTCGGCGCAGGCCGAAGTTTCTCCTGGAGTCAGTGATCCCCGACAGATAGCTGGGGGATCTTCAAGAGTGGGATCTTCAATCGCGCTTACAACGGTTCAAGAGCACGAAGATCACAATTCTGACCTCCATAACGAGGATGGGCATTAATCCCAATCGTGCTCTTGGATCTTCATGTAGCTCTATTAGCATGGTTGCATTCTCTCGAAGAATTCTTTCCAGCTTATGCTCCGCGAGATATTGGTTTACAGAGAATATCACGTCGGGATTCTCGCAAGTTGGCGACTCTTCTGTAGCGGCAAGATCCCTCATAGATCTTGATGAGGGTCAGGAGCGCGCCCTATACAAAATTGAATTCCTCTCTCGATTACTTCGGAAGAGTCCCTTTTGGTTTAAAGGGCACCTGCTGATTGCTCGTGAGCTTCTCGAACTGGGAAGGATAGAGGAAAGTTACTGTGCGTGTCAGACCGCCCAGCGTGCCGCTCAGAGTGAACCAGAGGAACGTCTTGTCGTCCCGATTTTGGCGGCCAACTATCTTGCCACTGGGCAATTTGGAACGGCAAAGGCCATCTTGGAACCTCTGGTGGCTGGAGAAAAAGGCGACGAAGAAATTAGCGAACTATTGGCGGCGGCTCATATGGGTCTCGGAGAGAGGGTCGAGGCAGAGAAGATACTGAGCGGACTCCCGACCGCTAAGGATGGTGGCCGAAACGAGGCCGTTTTGCTGTATCTCCAAAAGAATACTAAAGAGAAAGAAGA
>JAGRAT010000095.1 GCA_020434495.1 Bdellovibrionales bacterium
TCACCTCGCTTGAGATCCTGGTGCGAGCCTACTAATTCAGCTTCATATCCATCGACCTTTAATTCGGCAACAAAAGTTTGAGCAGGATCCAAAATCCAACTTGAAGGATTATCGACGAGCACTTGAACGGATGGGAGCGGGCGTGAAATTGAGGTCATAGCGATTCTAATGTGGCTGAAATTGAAATAGGCGTCAAAACTTTGACGATTTTGAGCAGTTTCTCGCTGTGGACTAGGGAGATTTCGCAAGTTCATGAGGGCTGGAATCGCGTCTCAAACAATCATCATCCTAACAAGAAGTTGGAATAGTATTACGCCTCCGCCAAGGGAGAGAAGAATTATGTTAAATGACGCAACAATTCTCATTACCGGAGGCACCGGATCCTTCGGCAAGAAGTTCGTTGAAATGACTCTTGCAAAGTATAAACCGAAGAAAATCATCATTTACTCTCGTGATGAGATGAAGCAATGGGAGATGATGAATGCATATGGAGGCGATGAGCGCTTGAGATTCTTCCAGGGCGATATCCGTGACAAGAGTCGGTTGAAGAGAGCGTGTGAGGGAGTAGATGTTCTCATTCATGCTGCGGCTCTTAAGATCGTTCCGACCGCAGAGTATAATCCTTTTGAGACGATAAAAACGAACGTACTTGGTGCGATGAATGTCATTGATGCTGCCATTGATGGTGGGATTAAGCGTGTTGTAGCACTGAGTACTGATAAGGCATGTAATCCGATAAATCTTTATGGAGCGACGAAGCTATGTTCTGACAAACTCTTTGTTGCAGGGAATAGCTATGTTGGAACACAGGATACTCGCTTTTCGGTCGTTCGATATGGAAACGTCATGGGTAGTCGAGGATCCGTTCTTCCGTTTTTCTACTCGATGAAGGATAAAGATGAGCTTCCGATCACCGATGCTGCAATGACTCGCTTTATGATCACCCTTGAGCAGGGAGTGGAGCTCGTGTGGACAGCTTTGGAGGAGGCGCTCGGTGGAGAGATTTTTGTAAAGAAGATTCCCTCTATGAGGGTGGTTGATATCGCGAAAACAATCGCACCGAATGCGAAGTTGAAATTTGTTGGAATTCGTCCGGGTGAGAAAATTCACGAGCAGATGATCTCACAAGAGGATGCTCGAAATGCCAGGGAATACGACGGGTACTTTAAAATATTCCCTCACCTCGACCCGAACTACCTTTCAAAAACTCATTTTGAACAGCGCAAAGCGGAACTCGGGAGGGGGCGGCCACTTCCAGAGGGGTTTAGCTATTCAAGCGATTCGAATACTGAATGGATGGATCCACAGAATCTCGCTGACTGGATAGAGGCAGAAATAGGTCCGTTAGAGAGAACGTCGGCCTCATTGTCAACCAGAATTGAAATTCTATCGGAATCTTCCGAAGGAGATTCATCTGAAGTGCCTTTTGCTTCTAAGTCAGAGTCGTTGGAAAAGGTAACTTCACGAGCGAAATCTTAAATTTCGTTAATTTCAGCTACAACTCGTAAAGTCGAGTCCCCACATTTTTCTGCTTCTTTGAAGGTTATCCGCTTGTTCCCTAATCGAATCCAGGCGTTTGGATAGGGGTCTTCAAGCATTCTCATGAAATTATAGAGATAGGAAAGGGAATTTTCGAAATCTCCCTCTTTGAGCTCACTCTCGGACGGCTTTCTCCGTTTGAAGGTACTTCCGTCTCCAACTTGCTTTCGCCGCTCAAATCTTCCCGCGACAATCTCTTGAATTAATTCAAATGTCAGTGACGTCATTCGATCAAAAATTTGATAAAGATGACCCTCCAAGCTGAGATCTCGCTGTAAAAGGATATCTCCAGTATCGATTCCTTCATCCATCACAAATGCTGTGAGTTTCGTTTCGGTGATCCCGCGAAGTATCTGATTCTGAAGCGGGCTTCCACCTCTAAATTCCGGCAGCGGGGCCGCATGAAAGACGACGCACGTAAACCGAGAAAAAATCTCCTTCGGTACTATCCAAGACCAATCCGGAAAGAAAACGAATTCAGGATCTAAGGTTTCCAACTTTTGAAGCGTGAGTTCTTCTTTTTGGGTGATAAGAGTCGCGCTCGGAAAGTGCTGAGCGATGACATCTTGAAACAATTGAATGTTCCAGGGGCGGTAGGCGCAAAAAACAAAGGATCGATCCATAGGATGGGAAGTTTGTCAGAAATGCCCATCTCTGTCAGCGATATCCGTTCTACTCGATGCATAGTGATTTCTCTGGCATAGAGTCAAAATATCTCCTCATTTGGGGAGGTTAGACCGCCCTTTCCCCGGATCCCTTAGTTTTAGAGGTGCATCCTAAGAAGGGAGATTGGTGTGCGTAAACTACTTGAACGGAACGAGCAGGGGTGAAAGCGTTATTTTTCGATCACTTTTTTCATCAAGATATCGGTGCTTTGTTTCAGGCTGCCAGCGGTCGTGGCCATGAGCTTAAGGTCCTCGACTACTCCGAAATAAGCAAACCTGCTAATCAGGTGTTCCCAAAGAGTGCATTTCAGGGTCTTGAGAACGCTTTTCGAGAAGAACTGGAGCCCCAGCGACAGCAGTGGGCGGAGGTTTCAAGACAGCTATTCTCTGCCCTTCATGAGCGTTATCCCTTCGATGTGTTTATCTCTCCATCCGACACCTTCTTCTATCTAAGGGATTTCATCCGTATAGGTCAGGAAAGAGGGGTTCCAACCGTTGTGGTGCAGAAGGAAACTGCAGTAGCGCCAAATGCTTTCGAATCTCACGCTGCAGAAGTAAAACGCCTTCTTCCAGTAATGTGCGACCATATGTGTGTGTGCTCAGAGGATCAGCGGGAATTTTGGCTGAAGTCAGGAGGCAAGTCTGAGAACATTAGCATTACTGGCCAGCCTCGATTTGACGTTTACTTCCACCCAGAGATGGTCCCCTCTTGGAATGCAATGGGCATTCCGATTCCTTCGAACAAGCCAGTGCTCTTATTTCTTAGTTACAACTTGAATACATATGCACCGGAGGATTTATCTACCTATTACGCTTCCGGCATTTCGAAAGGACCTAACGATGGGCCGTGGCGACAACTGCGTGACGAGACCGAAGAAGTACTCTTTCAGTTAGCAGACTGTGGTTACATGGTGTTAGTAAAACCCCATCCTCAGCAAGATACCAGTGAGTACATACCGGACTTTGCGCAACGAGCGGCCGGCCGGATGGGAAACACGATTCACTTTGTGAGCGCTCAAGCTGATACTCGGAACCTTGTTGCAAATTGTGATGTCTTAGTTGGATTCCAGACTACAGCGCTCTTCGAGGGAATGCTTGCCAAAAAGGAAGTCATATATACGGGTTGGACAGAGCCAGTGCTGCAAAGTCGAGAGGGCTTAATGGAATTTCACAGACGGCCTGATGCTCTTAAATGTGCAAATAGTCCAGAGGAGTTATTCCGGTTCGTCAAAGGTGCTCGGAAAAAGGTCGACGATGAAAACGTCATTTTAGCTCGACAACGATTTTTACAAAATTACCTGGGCAAATGTGACGGAGAGTCTTGCAATAGAGTCTGGAGCGAAATAGAGCGGGTAGTAAGCTCAAGAAGGAATTCCAACCTAGCTCCGAGTGTTTAGCGAGAAAGCGATATGTCAGCTAAAGTGATTCGATTAGGAAAGACTCAAGTGGGGGAGGGAGCGCCGCCTTACGTTATCGCGGAAATGTCGGCGAATCATAATCAATCGCTCGATAGAGCGTTCGAGTTGATCGATGCCGCAGCGAACGCCGGTTGCCACGCCGTAAAAATTCAAACCTACACTGCCGATACGATGACGCTCGATTGTGATAGACCCGAATTTCGAATCGAAGACAAGGGAAGTCTCTGGACGGGCAGAACTTTATACGATCTGTACCAAGAAGCGCACACCCCATGGGAATGGCATAAGCCTATTTTCGAGCGTTGTCGTGAGCGAGGACTCGATTACTTCTCGACTCCTTTTGATCACTCAGCAGTAGATCTTCTTGAGGAGCTTCAGGTCCCCTTTTATAAGATTGCATCTTTTGAAAACACCGATATTCCCCTTCTGCGAAAAGTAGCAAAAACAGGAAAGCCGGTAATCTTCTCCAACGGGATGGCAACAGTTCAGGAACTCGCTGAGGCGGTGCAGACGATTCGAGACTGTGGAAACGACCAGATCGCGATTCTTAAGTGTACGAGCACTTACCCAGCGACCCCAAAAGATTCTAACTTGGCCACTATTCCTCATCTTCGAGAACTCTTTGACGTTGTAGTTGGGCTTTCTGATCATACTCTCGGGATTGGCGTGCCGGTAGCTTCAGTAGCCTTGGGTGCTTCGATTATCGAAAAGCACTTCACGCTTGCTCGTAGTGACGGCGGACCAGACTCTGCGTTCTCGCTCGAGCCAAGCGAAATGAAGATGCTCGTTGAGGAGTCTCTGCGGGCATATGAATCGATTGGAGTGATTCACTATGGGCTTACGGAAAAGGAGAAGAAGAGTCTCTGCTTTCGGAGATCTCTTTTCGCTTGTTGCGACATAAAAGAGGGAGAAGTCCTTAACGCAGAGAATGTGCGAATCATTCGACCCGGAATGGGTCTAGCGCCCAAATTTAGTGAGTTCGTGTGGGGTCGGACTGCTGCACGAGATATTCAACGGGGAACCCCGATAACTTTTGAGTTAATTTCTTAGGGAAATGCCAGAATGAGTGGAAGAATAGGCCAGCTTTTCATCAATGATGATAAAATCACCACATATTTGTGTTTAAATAACCACTTATCCTTTCTTTCTCCAGAAGAAGGAAAAGAGCTTTCGGTGAATGTGCAACTGCACAACGAAAAGGGAGATATTGTGGTCGAGAAGACGGTGCATCTCGCCAATCGCGGAGCGTTGTCTCTCTCTGTTAGCGAATTGCTTCAAGGCATTCCATGCCGAGTGGGAATGGCGAGTTGTGACACCGGTGTAGGAAATACCCATTTCTTCACCTACTATTTGAATAACGAAAGCCAGGCGATGGCTATCATTCACCCACAGTCTGCGATGGGTCAGAGTGAAAAGGGGAAAGCATGGAGATCCTGTCAGAGTATAGTCACAGATAAATTGCAGAGCTTAAAAGTGTTTCATGCAAATCATTCAATACATCCTGCTACTATTCGATATACTTTGCGCGATTTTTATGAAAAGACAGTCGTCGATGAACGGATGCTTCAAGTGGAGGGGGCATCAGCCGGATTTGTCGAGTTCGACATCGTAAGGCTATCTGCATGCCCATCCTTGGTGTCGCTTGAAACGGATACCCTTCCCAGCCCGAATGGAAAGGCTCTCTTAATGAGGGAATACAGCAACGGTCGTTATAGTATGAGTCATGGATAAAAAGATGATCAGACTTCACAGAACACAATTTCATAATTTTACTTGTGCCACAGCTCGATGGTTCGGTCTTGAGTCACGAGTAACCCTTAACAATAAAACCGGAGAGACCTGCCAAGTGGGGGTTGAGATTTTTGATTCTTCCGGCAATCTCCTCGGATCCAGCGACAAGCTCGCGACGATGCCAGATCAATCGATGACTTTCATTGACCTCGAGAATCTCGAAAAGGATTTGCGCATTCGGAAAAGTACAGGTGAGAGCCTACATGTATTCTCATTGACTCCGGAACGTTTCCTCGAAGGGCCCGAGTATATTGAAGTTGAACCGGGAGAGGTGTTCAAGAAAATGGGCATCCAAGATCATTACATCGAACACTACGATACGGCGACGGGGTTTTCTTCAGGCGTTTTGTATCAATCCGTTCCGATGAACAGCTCAAACTTTTCATCGACATACTCGTTTCTTCTTCAGGCTCCGAAAATATTTCTGTCTGATGAGAGAAACACTGCATTTTTGCTCTTATTCCCCAGCCCAGACGACAAGCCCCCCGTGCCGGAAGAGGCTCTCGTTCAGGTGAAACTCAAATCAGAATCCGGGGAGGATCTGGTGTACTGGGAAGAGCGAATTCCTCGGGGTGGCTTAAAGTACATCGATATCAAGAGGTCGCTGGCGCGGCTCGGAGTAAATCCTTTATCCGTTGTGAATGAACATGGTTTTGTCCACTGCGAAGCATTTTGTGATCACGCTTCCTTCGTAGAGCTTACCATGAATTTCAACGAGAGGCTTCGAACGTTCGATTTAGAACATAGCTTGCCTCCCATCTATTACAATTTGGGTGTGCAGGGAGAGAAGCGGCATGCCGTTGTTGAATTCTATCGATCAAACTTTCGTCCCCATGGTAGTAAGAACATTAATGGAAATCCCAATGTGAATGGAGATAACGCTATGACTTCAACGAAACCATCGCTCGGAGCTATCCTGCAGGAGTGTAAGGCTCACCCGCGTTTAGAACGCACAAGCGAAGTTCATTACCTTCTGAGCCTTCTCATTCGAGCAGACGACAGCTATGTTGAACAGTTTGACTACTCCTATCTGGAGGTCCTCCCTCAAATGCTCCGCGAAATGCATGGTTTTCAAGAGAGTGGTGAAGGCGCTGGAGCGTATGAAACTCTATTGCTCAATCAACTCAAAGCCGTGTTGGGGCTCGAAAGGAATGCGCCACTTCGGGCGCTTGCCTCAGCCCTTCGTGATGCTGGAATTCGAGATACTGAATTCCGTGGGCGAAGAGCGTCGGTCAGCACAAAAAAGGAGCAGAAGTATGATCAAGTTGAGATCTGGGCTAAAGCAGAAGGGGTAGTAGCCGCGGAATCGGTTGAAAACGTAAACCAGTTGCAGGTCGAGTATTCGCTTCAAAGTGGAGGGGCAGCTCCTCGCGAGTTTACCGATCTCGCTCGCCCAGAAACAGGCGATCCATGGTCTTCGCGAATGCAGCAGTGGGCGAAGCAGGGATTGATATCTCAGGACGAGCCCGTTCTTACTATTGGTCCGCGGTGGGGCGGAGAAATCGTATACTTCCGAAATGGAATTGGATTGCGGGGAACAATCGGTCTGGATCTGTTCTCGAATGAGCCGGATCTCGTCAAAGTTGGTGATATGCATGATATGCCCTTTGAAGATAATCATTTTGGTCTTATCTACCAGCGAAATACCTTCAACAAATCTTATGATATCCGAAAAGCTCTCGATGAATGTGTACGAGTGCTTCGCCCGGGTGGGATTCTCGTCTCTGACGATTGTCTCGCGTATACTGACGGCGTGAGTGAAATCGCTCGGACTAACGTTACACGGCTAAAATGGTTTGTGACGTATCTTCAAGACTATGTAGATGAAGTTCTCTATTTTCATGAAGATATTCCGAACTCTGACTGGTTCAACGTTATTGGGCAGGTAGCGATAAAAATACGGAAATAGAGAGTACTGAAAGATATTACCGGCGGGACTCCATGGCTGCGACAACGCGAACCGCGCCTTGCCCATCGCAGAGAGTTCCCGCTGTTGAACTTAGAGATTTTCGGCGGTCGGGGTTCAGAAATAATTGTTGCACTTCGTTAGCCAAAATTTTTGTGTCCAATCGTTGGAAATCACCGATGACCACGGCAGCTTCTCTCGCTTGGAGTTGTTCACAAATAATCCTTTGATTTTCAGCGAACATTCCAAGAATCATGGGTGTTTGAAGAGCGGCAAGTTCCCATGTCGTGCTTCCGGCAGCGGATACGGCTATGTCGCACCATTCTATGTGCTCGCGTAAACTCTCTACCCATTCGAACACTCGAGCTGAGTGAGGAAGTTCTTTCGTGATTTCAATAATCGACTCATGATGAGGAAAGCTTCTTCCCAAAATAATTCTTATATCGAGTTGAACATTATCGATCAATTGTAGGGCTTGCAGGACCATGCGAGTGCAATTGTGAGGGTCTGATCCTCCAAGAGTGACAAGAATTCGATGTCCTACGCCTTCGACTTCTCTACTATGCCCGTCCAAAGATTGATACTCGTCCCGAAGCAGTGCGTACAGACTCCCGAGAAGGAGTTCCGTCCTTTCTCCTGTGTGATATTTACAAACCTTTTCAGCATTGAAGTTTTGATTCAGCACGATGTCGCAGTTGAAAGGATAAGCATTGATATCATCAATGCAGAGAAGGGCTGAGGAACTGGATCGAAGTGTCGTCTGATATTCCGTATTGAAATTATAGCCATCAGCTACGATCCAATCGAAGTTTCCTAGACGAGCTTTTTCAAAAACGGTCCGTGCATCGCCTTCTAAGGTAGAGGTCGTGGGTATGCTCTCAATCGGAATGGATAGCTGCTCGTACCGAGCTAGAAGTTTGCTATCTGTTGTTTTGGTAATAAGGGTAACGTAATGACCTTTGTGACGCAGTGCTTGGGCAAGCGCGAGGCAGCGCATGAGATGGCCTGATCCAATTTTCGTCGATGCATCTGTTCTGAGAAGGACGCGCAATCAAAGCTCCCGGCGCTACAAAAAATATCGCATCATATAACATGTTGGCTACAGAAGTGAAGTCAAAGGACTCTGAGTCAAGCGAAGATGTTCGTTCGATTATTCTTCGGCGAGTTTAAAAGGCGCCTCCAAACAGCTTGGTCATTTGCTCATGAAGCCATGCCTATATTCCCTCATAGGCAATTTCTCCGATTTTTTCAGACCGAGCAGATTCATAGGACATCAATGGTTATTCAATCCACAAAGAACTCTTTCGGTTCTAGAACTTTACCTGCTCTAAACACAGGTATATTCCTTTTTGCCGGTGGCATCCGAGGTGGCTGGGCGTGCTTGCCACCTCGGATGGTGCGGTTTGACCCTTATTCTAATATCGAAAGCATCTCCTCTACGATGGCGATTACGTCTTCGTCGAATCCAGCGGCAGGGACTCTAGAGGTTTTAGAATCTCGGATTTCAATCTCGCCGTTTTCTTTAATTTGAATGCATGTAGTGAACTCCAAGCGACACACCAGGGAGCAGGAGGCCTTAAAGCCATTAATCCCCGCTGTGTTGTCTCGAACAATGCTGGTCATTTTCTCCGACTTTTCTACCACGGTGCCTTTTTCTGCCTCACACTCAAGCCGCGCGCTGTTCAGGCATGCAGAGCCAGCAAATCTTCGATTGGGTCCGATTCCGGTTCTTTCAATGGTAGCATCGTAAAAACATTGAGCGGATGCGTTTTGGGCGAACATCACCACGAGAAAAGGAAGGGTGAGAAGCTGAATCCGATTTGTAAACATAGTTTTCCTCCAAGAAAATATGAAAGTCTTGTTGAAAATCTCTGAATGAGTTTCTTCAAGACTTATTGCTTGAAGACGGATATGTGAACGCGACTTCGAAAAGCATCCCGGGTTCCGGAGGATTCGAGGGCGATGGAGAAGGATCTGTTTTTGTCGAATATTTTGAGCTATCTACAATTTGGGCGTTCTCTTTTTCATTGCAGGCGAAATGAAAAATGGAGGAATTGGGCATTTATGTCACCGTTTGATTAGTCTCAGGGCTTGGGCATAATTTTCAGTAATGTTCAGCAACGGGCGATCACTCACTGCCATTGGGGCGCTTCTGCTTTTGGGGTGCGCCGCAGCTCCGAAGGAAGGCTTCTTCAACCGGCGGTTCTCCTCCTCCAAAGGTTTCAGCTTTCGTAAGTCAGATACCTCGCAGCCGTCTTACTTCCTTTTCCAATTGTAGTAGATCTCGTCACTGATGCCGTGCTTCCGGCATAGCTTAGCTACTTTTCCGGTCTCTCTGCCTTCGCGAAGAATTTTCACTATCTGTTCTTCGCTGAATCGCTTCTTTATTTCATCCTCCTTTAGACTCGGAGAACGCTAATCCAAAATGGGTCAATTGGAAGGGGCTAGGTCAAGAGCATTGCCAACTTTTTCTTGGCTTGTAGTGCTCCTCTTTAAGTATCAAACAATCTTCGACGAGTGAATTCATTGATAAACTTCGATGATCACAGAGTGGCTGATAACTAGGAGAGGAGACGCATTAGAATAGAATTCGAGTTCTGCTTTAAGTTTAGCTTAACACAGAACGAGGATACCCCTTCCTCAAACAACTTTACCGGCGGCTGAAATGCTCTATCCGAATCTCTTCCGTACCTTCGGGTTGAAAACGTACCATAACAGTTCTATGAGATAGTGGTGATCCGTCATAACCAGAGTAGCTCGGTTGATAGGCTATCGGTCGGATATACTCGCCTTCTTCTCCAACTATTTGTTCGGCAGACACTGAAAATGTAACCCGCTGTATGGGATTATCCCAAGGATCCACCAAAGTGGCATTTTGCCAAAAGCTTTCTACTGAGAAATATCCAGGTTCACGAATATGGAAAGCATATGAAGCTTCACCTGCACTGTCCCAGGATTCTTTGTATTCGACCGCTCCGTCAAACAGTTCAGTTCGTGTTCCGTCGATGGTGCTTTCACGACTCACGAGACGGCTTTTCGCCCCCTCCCTCTGCGAACAGCCAGTCATGGCCAAAGCGCCTCCGAGAGCAAGGGCCAAGAGAGCCTCTCGGCGGTTAAGTGTACTG
>JAGRAT010000096.1 GCA_020434495.1 Bdellovibrionales bacterium
AACGGGCTTCAAGATAAAAGAGGTGGAAGCCACCGCTCGTCTCTACAACATCTGATACGGAGCCTTCCTTGAGTTTAAAGAGGGCATCAAAGATATCGGCGCTGAGTTCTTCCTCGCTGAGTACGCCGATCAGTCCATCGTCATCGACTTCTGCTCCTTCGGAGTATTCCTGAACTGCTTTTACAAACGATTCTAGGGAGTCAATGCCCGCTCGAATTTTTGTGAGCTGAGCAATCGCTGATTCACGATTGTCTTCTCTCTTTTCAATGAGTATCTGTCGAAGTTTTAGCTTTGCTCCTTCGGAATGATACTCTGGGTGTTCGTCGATGTACTGATTTATTTCGTTTTCGCCGACGGTGATCCCTTCGCGCATAAGCGCTCCTGCGAGCTTCGTTCGAAGAATATCTACCTCTACTTGCTCGCGATAGTCTTTGAGGGTTTTGTGTTCTTCTGCAAGAGCGGTCTCAAACTCAGCGATCGTCATTCCGTTTTGCTCCGCGACTCGCTCAAGATATCGGTTGAGCTCTTCGTTGCTCACGCCAAGTCTTCTTTCGGTTGCTTCGGCTCGAAGCAACTGCTCCGTAATCATCTGCTGCAGAGTGAGTTGAATCTTCTCATCTCGAGCAGCTTCGGAGAGTGAGTGCGGAACCGTTCCACCTGCGCGTTTACTTACATCAGTCAGGGTAATCGGCACTCCATTGACACTGGCGACAACAGCATCAATGAAGACCTCTTGTTCCTCTGAGTGCCCATTTGAGGGCATGACGAGAAGAGTGATTGCAAGAAGTATCGCTACGGAGCTCGAGTTTTTCATAGGGC
The DNA here is from genome assembly GCA_020434495.1 of Bdellovibrionales bacterium. Lineage (GTDB taxonomy): Bacteria > Bdellovibrionota_C > UBA2361 > UBA2361 > RFPC01 > RFPC01. The sequence continues at coordinate 820 of JAGRAT010000096.1, forward strand.
CTAAGTTTTGCAGATTCCCTTAAAACTTCAACTCTCCTTCTCGACCCATTCTGGCGCAGGAACGATCTCGGGGGTGGGCATCGAGCCACAATCTTTCCGTTCCGTGTCTCGAAGTCGGCTAATTGCTCGAACCTCCATATCGTTCTCACAGGCGAGTTGGCAGCTGAGGCGTACCCCAGAAAGTCCTTTTGTTTTGAGGAGTTCCTTCTCCGCTTTTGTGATCATCCCTGGTTCACCGGATACGAACTCCACCCGGCAAGTGGTGCACTTTGCATTGCCTCCACAAGCATGCAATTGGTCTATTCCGGCTTCTTCTCTAAGAGCCAATACCAATCTTTTTCCTTCCGGAACTTCAAAAGTTCCGACTCCTTCTACTGTCAGTTTCGGCATATTCTCCTCATCTTTCTTGTAAATCGTGGCTGCTGGAGGATGCCACGAATGAGCGGAATCGAAAAGCGCTCCCTCCCTCTACTTATGTTCCGTGACGTCATCGAGAACACTTAATACTATCTTGAACACCTGGTGGGGAGGGTGATTATGGAGCCCTTTGTGCTGGACAGTGAGCGAATCACTTTTTGAGAGCTTATATTTTTTCGGAGCAGATTTAATAAGTTCTAGGGCTCGTTGGGCAGAGATCGGTGCTTTTGGAGAAAAGGAGCAGGTGAACTTCTCCTCTCCGATATCACATTTGGTCACTCCATATCCTTTAAGCTGTCCCCGGAAGGTCATGAGTTGAATCAACGTTGCCGTTTCCTGTTGCATTACCCCAAAGCGGTCCTCCATTTCGCTTGATAGCTCTTCGGCGTCCTGTTGTGTCCTCAGCCCAGACATCCTTTGGTAGATAACCATCCGTTCGTGAACGTCAGGGATATACTCCTCTGGGATGTAAGCGTCGATATCGAACTTTACTTCTGGCTCGACCAATACATCAAAGGAGAGCTCATCTCCGGTTAGGTGATGAATGGCCTCATCCAGGATTTTTGTGTAGAGCTCGAATCCAACCGAGATAACGTTTCCCGATTGTTCTTTTCCAAGGAGGTTTCCGGCTCCTCGAATTTCTAAATCGCGTACGGCGAGTTGAAAGCCGATGCCAAGCTCGTCGAGCGATTGCAAGGCACGAAGTCTTTCTTGTGCTTCGCGAGAGAGGCGTCGCTTTTTCGGGGTAAGGAAGTAGCAGTAGGCTTGTTTATCGCTGCGACCTACTCGACCTCGCAGTTGATAGAGCTGAGCGAGTCCAAACGTGTCGGCTCTATCAATGATCATCGTATTTGCATTTGGGATATCTATACCTGATTCAATGATAGTGGTGCTTACGAGGACATCTATCTCGTGTCGAAGAAACTGAAGCATGATTTCTTCTAACTGTGATTCATGCATCTGGCCGTGGGCGAAGACTATTCGTGCATCGGGGAGTAACTCATGGAGTTGCTCTGTGATCAACGCAATGCTCTTCACCCTGTTGTGGACAAAAAATGCCTGTCCCCCTCGTTCAAGTTCTCGAAGAAGCGCATCACGGACCGTGTTTTCGTCCTCAGGTGTAACAAGTGTTCGAACGGTTCTCCGGTCAGTTGGGGCGGTGCTAATGATGCTGATATCCCGAAGTTGCAAGAGTGACATGTGCAGGGTGCGAGGGATGGGGGTGGCGGTTAGGGTAAGCACATCAATGTTACTCTTGAACTGCTTGATCCGTTCCTTCTGCTTTACGCCAAAGCGATGTTCTTCATCGATAATGAGCAGGCCGAGATCTTTAAATTCAATATCTCGCTGGAGCAATTTGTGTGTTCCGATGATGATATCAAGCTCTCCGGTCCTGAGTGTCTCCAACGTATTTTTGTTTTGTTCGCTTGAGTAAAAGCGACTTACCGCTCCTACTCGAACAGGAAACTCTGAAAGCCGGCGCTGAAAATTTTGAAGATGCTGTTCGACAAGAATTGTTGTTGGGCACAGCACCGCTACCTGCTTTGCATGTTGAGTTGCCTTGTAGGCCGCTCGAAGAGCCACCTCCGTTTTTCCAAAACCTACATCGCCGCAAATGAGTCGATCCATCGGCTGTTCTTTAGCCATATCAGCTAGCGTTTCTTCTATCGCTTGCATTTGGTCGGTGGTTTCTTGGAAAGGAAATCCATCAGCAAACTCTTCATCCTGGGCTCCGGAGGGATCGAACCGCCATCCTTGTGCAACCTTACGAGCGGCATAAAGCGTAACGAGATCTCCTGCAAGATATTCGACCGATTTTCGAACCTTTGCTTTTGTCTTCTGCCACCGTTGAGAGCTGAGCTTGTCGAGGTTTGGCGCCTGTCCTTCAACTCCCGAGTATCGCTGTACTTTGGCGATATTGGTCATCGGAAGGAAAAGGGTGCTATCGGCGTATTCGATCTGGAGAAGATCCGTTCCAAATCCATTGATCTCACGATGAGTAAACCCGTGGTATTTACCCACGCCGTAGTCAACGTGGACAACGAAGTCTCCTGGACGAAGCTGAGAGAGAGAGTTCAGTAACTTCTTAACCGAAACCGCTTGTTGAGTTCTCGCCTTGCTCACTTCTCCGAAGATCTCGCGTTCGCTCACTACGACTATCTTCTCTTCCGGGAGGTGCATGCCTTCGGTGAGCTGGCCGGAGAGAATTGCAATCGGAGTTCTTTGAAGTTCACGAATCCAGTTTGAAACGGTCGCATCTTCGAGAATTGGCACCTCGATATCGAGTTCGAGAAGAATTCTTCGAAGTCGGGACGCACGATGCGCCGAGCCTATTGTGAAGGCGACTCGCATTCCTGAGTTTCGCCATTTAGCAACTAGATCAGCGAGAGGCTTGTAGGCATGCTCCAGGCGTTTCGCCTTTTGCAAGCGGACGGTGAGTTCACTAAGGGAATAGCTCACCACTTTTTTTGCGGAGCTATCTGTTGGGTCAAGGTTAACCTTACTGACCGATGCAAACGCATTTCGCTGCAAATGTTCTACGAGATCTTTTCCGTGAAGGAAGAGATCGTCTGTCTTCGGAATGAGGTAGTGCTGCTCCTGCAGTCTCGTTTCTCGCTCATGGTGAAGCTCTTCGAATCGATCTATTTCTTGGAAGAGCTCGATCTCATCCATAAGGATGGTTGGGATGTCTACATCGAGCCACGATCCCCATGGGAGTGGAAGTATATGCTGGTACAGTTCGAGACCAGGAAGTGAGAGGTTCTCTTGAAGTGCCTGAAGCACCTCAGAGCTTTCTCTCGGTGGAGTTTCTCTTGACGCAGCAAATTCTTTAAAGATCTGTTGGAGCTCTAGTGGCGATAACTTGGCGTAATCTGAGAGCTCTTCCCAGGTGAGATGCTCTCGAACTGGATGAATCGTTACTTCGGGCAGGTCCAGGTCCAGTGAGCGCTGGGAACTTTGAGAGAAGTATTTGATCTGTTGGACTATATTTCCAACGATCTCAATCCGAATCGGGTGTTCGGTATGCGAGGGGAATATGTCGATGACGCCACCACGCTTGGCAACCTCTCCAACCTCTTCAACATTAGAGCTCTCAAGGAATCCGAATTGAAGGAGTTTCGAGTAGAGTGCGTCTCGATCAACCTCACTATGCTGGTATATTGGAAAACTTCGCTCCCTGTAAGCTACAAGCGGGAGAAACTTCTGTACCAGTGAAGTCACTGACGCAACAAAGATCCCAGGTTCCTTGTTGAAGAAGGCAGCAAGGCACCAGTTCCGATTTGCAGCAACATCAAGGTCTCGAGTAACGAGTTCGTAAGGAAGGGAATTCCGGGGGGGAAATTGAAAATGCGGGGCGGTAAATCCAAAGGTTGAGAGATCTGACTGGAGCTGTAAGGCTTCTTTGGGAGTAGGTGTGACAACGAGAGCGCGATCTCTTCCCTGTAAGAGTTGGTGAATGACCCAGGCAGCTGGAGATCCTTTGACCCCAAAATATCGTTTCATTGTCGTCGTTACTTCGGTTTTAAGCAGTTCGCCAAGCCCAGCAAGGTACGAAAAATCAGGAGATTTCTCCACACCGATGGCCGCTTTTGCGAGAACAGGACAGTTGGCCGCTCTTTTCCCGGAAATTTGTACCCCTTACGAGAAGAGTGCCTCGGCGAGAAGTTTTGTGAGGAGAAGCTTAATACTTAGGAGAAGTCTGCCGATATCATCCAGAGATACGTACGGATTTCTGTTATGGATATTACACATCTCCTTCAATTCGCTGTCCAGCAGGACGCTTCAGATTTACACGTAACGGCTGGTGAACCACCAATGGTGCGTGTTCACGGTTCGATCAAAAAGATTAAAACTCCTGCTCTTACGCCCGAACAAACTCATTCGATGATCTATGACATTATGAATGATGCTCAGCGGAAGAACTTTGAAGAGTTCAGTGAGCTGGACTTCTCCATGCAGCTCGGGGAAGTGGCTCGATTTCGGGTGAACGTATTTCGGCAGAACAGAGGGCTTGGTGCAGTTTTTCGTCAGATTCCAACGAAGATCCTTTCGATGGCGCAATTGAACTTGCCTCCGGTGGTAAGAGATGTCTCCATACGAGAAAAGGGACTCGTGCTTGTGACCGGGCCGACAGGTTCTGGTAAGTCTACCACTCTGGCCTCGATGATCGATTTCTTGAACGAGACCTATGAAAAACACATTCTCACCGTTGAAGACCCGATTGAATTTGTTCATACCTCAAAAAAGAGTCTCATTAACCAACGAGAGGTCGGTCCACATACGCATTCCTTTAAGAACGCACTAAAAGCTGCTCTACGTGAAGACCCCGATATTATTCTCGTTGGTGAGATGCGAGATCTCGAAACGATTCAGCTTGCGCTTACAGCGGCAGAAACCGGTCACTTGGTGTTTGGAACTCTCCACACTTCAAGCGCTCCCAAAACAGCAGATCGTATTATAGACGTGTTTCCGCCTGAGCAGCAGGCGCAGGTTCGAGCGATGTTTGCCGAATCTATCCAAGCAATCATTACTCAAACGCTCTGTAAGAAGATTGGGGGAGGGCGAGTAGCCGGCTTGGAGATTCTGCTTGGAACTCCGGCTGTTCGTAACCTCATCCGAGAAGGAAAAATTCATCAGCTCGCAAGTACTATGCAGACTTCGCAGGGCGTTGGAATGCAGACAATGGAGATGCATCTACTTGAATTGGTAGACAAGAATCTCATTACACAGGAAACCGCTATCGAGAAGCTTGGGAAGCCAGATCTTTTTAAAGAAACATCTCCAAACGGGTTTCGAGCTCACTGAGTACGTATTACAGGTTTGTTAAGGGAGGGGAACAATGCTTGATATGAGTAAACTGCTCACGGTCATGTGTGAGCATGAAGCGTCTGACCTTTATATTACCGTCGATAGTCCGCCGATGTATCGGATTAATGGAGGGATTCGTCCAGCAGGTAATCGTTGTCTGACCCCGGATGATACCCGAGCGCTTGCATATAGCGTTATGAATGATAAGCAGCAGCGCGAGTTTGATGAAACCAACGAGATCAACCTTTCTCTCTACTATCCCGCGCTTGGTCGGTTTCGAGTAAACGTCCTCATTCAACGAGCATGTGTGGCGGTGGTTGTACGGCAAATTCGTTCAGACATTTTGACTATTGATGATCTTGAGCTGCCAGAGGTGCTGAAAGATGTCTCGATGACGAAACGAGGTCTTGTGCTTGTTGTGGGAGCTACTGGTTCAGGTAAATCGACAACACTTGCAGCGATGATTGATTACCGGAATTCAAACAGCGCCGGACATATCATTACGATCGAAGATCCGATCGAATTCGTACATAATCACAAGCGCTCCATTATTACCCAACGGGAAGTTGGAGTGGATACTGAGAGCTACCATATCGCGCTGAAGAACTCACTTCGTCAAGCGCCGGATGTTATTCTTATCGGAGAAATTCGAGATACAGAAACGATGGAGGCGGCGATCACTTTTGCGGAAACCGGGCACCTCGCGTTTGCGACACTGCACAGTAACAATGCAAACCAGGCGATGGAGCGGATAATGAACTTTTTCCCTCCTGAGAGACACGCTCAAATCTATCTACAACTGAGCTTGAATTTGCGCTCGATTGTCAGCCAACGCTTGGTAAAACGACCAGATGGTGAGCGAGTAGCCGCCATTGAGATACTACTCGATAGCCCGCGTGTGAAAGATCTGATCCATAAAGCACAAATTGCAGAGCTGAAGGAGGCGATGGAAAAGAGCACGAATATGGGAATGCAAACCTTTGATCAAGCACTCTACGAGCTTTATCGTGAGAAGAAGATTACTCTCGAAGAAGCGCTACAAAATGCTGATAGTGTGAACAACCTTCGTTTGCGAGTGAAGTTGAGTGAAGAGGGAGGATTCGAGAAAAAGGAGGCGGGAGCGCTGAATAAGAAGAAACCTTCCCCGAAAAAAGAGTTGAGAGAGGACAAGAAACAAGATGAAACGAAGCTTTCAGACTTTGACGAAGAGTCGCTGACGCTTGATCTCTAACGGACCCCTCTGAAGAAAAATACCGGGCTCGGGCTTACTCCTCGTGTCGATAGAGGCGCATTGCAGTGCAACAACACCGTGTACCGAGGGAATTGACCTCACAGTTCGAGCCTGGTTTGTTGACGCTCTCAAAATTCTTGCATCCCTGGCATCCTTTCCAGAACTCTGGATCATCGGTGAGTGCTACAAGGGATGTGACAGTATAGCCGAGTTGCTCGTTTACCTTTTTTACTGCCGGAGAACAGGTCAGGGAGATGAGATCGCAGTCAGCGAATTCTCTCTCAGCAATATCCATGAGGATGGACTTGAGTTCTCGAAATACCCCAAATTTTCGGTAGTCTTCAAGAACAATCATCCCAGAGTGTGAAACAGTATTGTCTTTCCATCGGGCGAGGTAGCCGAATCCCACCAATTGTTCTCCGTCAAGCGCAAGAGCGGCATGCCCGGCGGTGATTTTCTGTGACAGGAGATAGGTCGAACGCGCTGCGATATCGTCTGTCTGGGATGCGCGAAGAAGCATTTCGGCGGCAATTGGAGCGTACTGGAAATCGTTCGAGTCTGACGCTCGTACGATCCAATGCGACTGAACAGATGGTTGCTTTTCCGATGATTGGCCGCCAGAAGTGTCATCGCCATCTGAAGGCGAACCTTTATCCGAAGGATTGCCTATTGGAGATATACCTGCAGCCATGGAGTTACCTCACGAATATGGATTCATATCATAAAATTATCTCGTAAACCTTCTTTTCCCACGGTACCTTTTATTCTATTCATATCCAATAACTTTCATAAGTCATTATGAATTCTGGAAATAGTGGCCGACGATTTGAGCTTCCTGAGGATCTTCGTGAAGAGTGGATGCGAATCGAGTCGCGGATGCAAAAGCTCGTTTATATCCCACGGTTCCTTGTAACGAGTAGTAGGCAGATCGCTCGGCTAGAAGAAGGAGCGACCGGGGAGGCGCTACCTGGAGTTGTTCTCTCCTCTTTGTGTGAAAATATTCGGCGTAGTGGAACGTATCAAGCGGCCTTGTACTTCTCTGCTGCTCAATTGTATCCGAGCAAATTGGAAGCGAGTTCCGAACTGAGAATCCGGAATATGTTACGCTGGTTCACTCCCCTGGAGATTATCTCGATCATGCTGATGGTGTACTTCAACCGTTATCTGTCGATGAGATGTCCGGAAGATACGTGGAGTAGAATCAATCCTCAATTGCGAAGAGATATGGCACTAGGAAGGAAGGTTGGTCTTGCTTGGGACGGGATATCTCCTGGACAAGGAATGTTGATAGCTGGAATGCGTCGGATTGCACAAGGATTTCTCATTCTCGCAAATAAGAAAGGTGATATTCCAACAAGGCTTATTAATTCTGGTCTTTCCGATAGTGACTACTCAGATCCGGACAAGGAGAGATCCATCTGTGGGTATTCGCACTTGGCAGTTGCTGCATACATTACGCAGCAGTGTGGACTCGGAGTTGCAATGACCTCCACGCTCGCCACAGAGAAAATTGCTGCGAACTCATCTCGAGATACGGAGAAGGGATGGCACGAGGCGCGGCGAATTCTTGAGCAGATCAAGTTAGGAATTCCCTCTGATACAGTTGCAAGAGAGAGTTTTCTCACTGAGGCAGAAGGCCGGAAAACTCTAGACGAGTACTACAATAAACTCATAGGGAGTAATGATGTCTTCTCGTGGATAAATTCCGAGAAGGAAGATGTGCAGCGAATTACCGATCACACAATCGTAGATATTTCCTCCGCAAAATAAGACTTCAATTGCCTTCTTGCGAGAGCGAGGAGTTCTTAGAAGCGATCTCATAAATGCCGATGAGACCGCCGTAGCAGTTCACGTACAACGTCCACGTCCAGGTACTCCGGGCACGTGCACCCTTACGTGTCCTTTGTACGAGAGACTATTGTTGAGACCACTTCTCGTCTCTTTAGCGCCTAGTCGATTCGGCCACAGCGGTCATTGATTTCGTAACACGTAGTGCCAAGTTGGATATAAAAAGTTTTTGGTAAACTCGAGCATCCAACCTGAAACCGATAGTGATGCCGGTATCCTTGAGCATCAGGATTCCCAAGGCCCGTATAACTTAGTCTAGTAATATGTTGGCCGTCGGTAGTTATCGCAGACCCGACCCGGCTGCCATTGTGAGTGACGAAAACCGGAAGACCCCCGTGATCGGAGAGCTTATAGACGTTTCCGTTCACACCATCTCTTGGATTTACAATTCGGCCACAGCCTGAATCCTCTACGTCTCCTCCAGCACCGCAGTTCTGTGCGCCGATAAGAGATTTAATGTCATCTGATATCGAATCAACGAACGGTTGCCCGATAAAATTCTTCGCTTTATTTAGCGCTCGCAGATCTTTTCTTAACCCAGCGACACGTTGACTCGAGTATTGGAGATCACACGATTTGTCAGTAACTGATGACAAAGCCTCCAAAGTTGTTGTAGAGGTTTCAGCCGTGCATGCTTCTGGTGTTACTTGAAGAATGTCGCATGACGATGCTCTTAAAGCAGTAATGGCCTGGCGAGCTGCGGAAAATATATCAGAAGAAATGATTCTTTTCGTTTTCCGTATTTTTATCACTGCTCTACGAAGACATCTGGACTGTGCCCGATTCCCCGTCAAGTTGCAGCAGGTATCGCTGGTTGTCTGGAGGATATTCTCGGCACTTACGGACTCGTCATCAGTACATTCATTTCCCGCAAAGGCACGAGCAACTGGAAAAATGAGGAGTGCTCCTAGAGCAATAGCCAGAGTGATTCTTGGTGCCAGAGTGATTCTTGGTGCCAGAGTGGTTCTTGGTGCCAGAGTGGTTCTTGGTCCCAGAGTGGTTCTCAGCATCTGTGAATTCCTTAAAAAAACAACATGTAAAATAGAGCGCATTACCAACCAAAGCAGCATCGCCAATAAGCCAAAGCAGCATCGCGAATAAGACTGCACCGCCAACCAAAACATAAGTCTCAAAATCTCAGTTTAGGCGGGGAGTTACTCACCACTTCTATCCTCCACGAATAGATAATGTATAGTGAGTTCCTCTTAGAAAGGTATTGAAGAAAGTTGTCTTGAACAAGATTTTATCGAACTCGTATCACGGAGATGTCCTTTG
>JAGRAT010000097.1 GCA_020434495.1 Bdellovibrionales bacterium
AATCCAAAGCGGCTCTTTATGGTTCTATTTCTTACCACACTCGTTTGGGTGACGAATTTTGTCCTGTACTGGGTGCTCCTCTATCTTTTGAATATCGAAGCTTCCTTGCTTCTTGGAACTACCGTGGCAGTGATTATCGCTCTTGCCGTGGCAGCTCCCAGTGCACCGGGGTTTGTTGGTGTTTTTCAAACTGCATGTCTCGCCAGTTTTGCTCTCTTCACCTTGCCGGAGGAGCAGGCGTTCGTATATTCAGTGATCACCCACATCTTTCAGTACATATTCTTCATCGCCTATGGGGTATTCGTCCTTTCAAAGGCGGGGATGAAGCTCAACGAGCTTCGGGATCGCTCCGAGAAATCGTTAGAGTCTGTAGTTTAAGTCTGAAGTTCAAATCCACGAACTGAGTCCGTGTTTCAGTGGGAGCCGTTCGCCCGGATATCGTCGATACTCGCCTTCTTCGAATTTGGCCCTGCTATTGCTTCCTCTTCTCTGAAGGAAGTTTGGCAAAGCAGTTTTTGCCTGCCTCAAAAGGAGATTTAGGCACTTAGCCGAGCGGGCGGAAGGAACTGCCCGGCAAATGCTTCCTCAGCAGTACCGTTGTCTCCGATTGGAAGGCCATTAGGCCAAAGGAATGGAGAACCTATGAGACTTGAGTCAGCGCTCTATGCCAGCAGCGCAGGGCTTGAAGCCCACGGCGATGCGATGTCCGTTATCGGTGACAATGTATCGAACGCCAATACCACAGCATTCAAATCTGGAGTGGTTCAATTTGCAGATCTCCTCGCAGAGGGACCGGAAGAGCGCAAATCATCAGCTAAAGAAGTTGTTGGAAACGGGGTCATTGTCAGTCAGGTGAGGCAGGATCATCAAGCCGGCGCGGTTGAAGTTACAGGCCGTTCTCTTGATGTTGCTCTTGATGGAGAAGGTTTTTTCATTGTTGGTGGTGCGGCCGATCCCTCGTTTACTCGTGCAGGAAGTTTCATCATTGATGAAGCCGGACTCTTGTCCACCGCTGCTGGAAAGAACGTGCTTGGCTTTGTAGAGGGCTCAAACACACTCCAAACCATAGACATGCTCAGCTTGAATGTGAGTGGAACTCCTTCGAGCCTCATTACTATTTCTGGAAACCTCGGTTCTCAGTTTCCAATTACAGATCTCCCAGGGGCTCCTGCAACATTTCAAGAGATCGGAGCAAACGCGAACTTCGTAACAAGTGCAAGCGCTTTCGACACCCTTGGAATTGGTCATGATGTTACGGTTGCTTTCTACAAAACCGGCGCAACTCAGTGGACTGCTCGTGCTTTCATTGATGGAGGAGATGTTACTGGAGGTACTGCCGGAGTGCCGCTTCAGCTGGGAGCTGATGCAGTGTTGAATTTCAATACGAGTGGCATTATAGAAGATGCAAATCTTGCTACTGCGCAGATTACTGCAACCCCAGCTTACGCAAACGGGGCAGCGCAAGGTGCTTTCACTATGGATCTCTCCTCATTTACTCAGTTTGGAGGTACTTCCGTCACTTCGACCATTACTCAAGATGGCCAGGGAACAGGGGACATCGCTGATTACGAAATAAATGCCGACGGTCAGATCTTCGCGCAGCTCTCAAGCGGTGCGAAGCAGCTCATTGGAACCCTAGCGGTTGCGAACTTTAACAACGAGGAAGGGTTAGTACGAGTGGGGAGCTCTCTCTTCGTTGACTCCGATCGATCGGGAGATGCCATTATTGGAACAGCAGGAACTGCGGGAGTTGGAGAAATCGAAGGGGGAGCTTTGGAGCTTTCAAACGTCGATTTGGCTGACCAGTTTGTGGATCTCGTTATTTACCAACGAGGATACTCAGCGAGTTCTCAGATCTTTCAAGCAACCGGGGACATTATGCGAGATACGATTAACCTCATCCGATAAGTACATCAGAAAGTTTCCTAAAACGAAGCCATTGGCTGCGAGCGATACTCCCATGGAGCCATCGGAGAGCTATCAGACCACAGTCCTCGCTTTTGTCCTTTCGCGACTGAAAGTTTCCGTTCACAGATGCTTGCCTGCCGCGGGTTTGTTTTTCGAGCGAGAGGATGACACCACGCAAGCCCCTTACTTACGAGCTCCATGCCGACGTCTGTGCCGGTAGCGTTGTACACTTCGGCAAGGGTTCTTCCATGTTTGTCTTTACCCATTGGACGATAACGAGCAGCATCTTTGGTGAGTTCTGAAAGCGCGCGTCGAGCTTGATCTGCAAAGGGTTGCCCCTTTTCGGGAGCATCGATATACAGGATTCGCACTCGCTCACTCTTCGTACCGGCTTTCGAAACGAAGGTGTCGCCATCGAGCACTTTTGTTACTTGTACTGGGGCACCGAGCCCTCTTTGCCCTGTCTCTCCGATAACGATATCTCGCGAGGAATCATTGCTATGCGAGGAATCATTGCTGCGGAATGAGCCTGGCGAAAGCTCTCTGTAAAAATTCACGCAGAAGAATGCTATGCATGCGAGGATAAGTACGTTCGAAATAAGTTTTGAAAAATTCATGTATCTCTCTCATAACGTTAGCGCAACGCTATCCCGAATTTTTCATAGAGTGACGAGAGTACTGTTTCTACCACCTGCTGAAAGTTAACCCTCGTCCCCCTGTCCCCCGACGATACGCCTAAGCTGTTCAAATTGTTTTGCTGTTTCAAGGTCTGGTTGTGCTCCTTGAGACAGAAAATTCTCTAAATTCGGTTCGAGGTCCAGGCACCGCTGCAATTCCCTGTCCGGTCGTCCTCCTAAGATAGCGAGATCCTTATCTCGCTTTAATCTTGAAAGGATGGAAAGTACGGAACCGGCCAATCCTCCTTCTTCGCCTCGGTGAAGTTTATCGGCCAATCGCGAAACAGAACAGGTGAGATCTATTGCTGGATAGACCCCTTGTTCGGCAAGCTCGCGACTAAGGACAAAGTGCCCATCGAGAAGGCTTTTTGCCTCTTCTGAAAGGATGTCTTGAGTGTCGTCATAGCTAGTAAGAATGGTGTAGATGTCGGTGATGGTCGTATCCTGTAAGGTCCCGGCTCTCTCAATAAGTCTTGGAAGCTGATCGAAAACAGAGCTTGTATACCCTTGCCGAACTGGGAGCTCTCCAGCAATAAGGCTGAGATCTCGAATAGCTCTTGCGGTTCTCGTCAGGGAGTCAACTAAGAGGAGTACTCGCTCGCCGCGATCCCGGTAGAACTCGGCGATCCGCGTTGCCGTAAATGGAGCGAGCTTTCTTCGAACTGGCTTTTCATCACTTGTGCTTACGATGACTACAGACCGCCGTCGTCCATCAGGTCCGAGAATCTCTTCAACAAACTCTTTGACCTCCCGGCCTCGTTCGCCAACAAGTGCAACGACTACTCGGTCAACTTGAGCGGTACGAGCAATCATTCCGAGAAGAGTAGATTTTCCGACCCCCGGCCCTGCGAAGAGCCCAACACGTTGCCCGTAGCCGATAGGGCAGCAGGTATCGATAGCGCGAATCCCTGTGATCAGTTTTTCAGTGATCGGTGTCCGTGTTAGCGGAGGAGGAGGTGCCAGTTCGAGCGGCAGTGCCATTGTGCATCGACGCTCTTGGCTACCGCTATTCAGCAGATCGTTACCAAGGCAGTCGTAGATCCCTCCTTCCAGGTTGGGAGGAAGTTTAAGTACTGGAGGGCTTCCTGAAGTAGTTACCGTCGCTCGCGGGCCGATTCCTTGAACTGAATCGAATGGTGCTAACAGTGCCCCTCGATCGGAAAATGAGATTACTTCAGCAGGAATTTGAGATTCTCCTTTTCGATCGATAAAGCAGAGATCTCCTATTCTCACCTCTTCAAGTGCTGTGCTCACTAGAGAAGTTGAAACTGCACTTACTTCTCCGGAAGCCAGAAAAGGGGGTGCTGAGGGAATTCGCTCTGCGAGCGTTGCAAGTCCTCTCCTGTTCAGCTGCTCCTTGGGGTGTTCTTGTCGAAAAGTCATGGCTGATGCCCAGAGATCATATACTCGGCGAGGAGCTTCGTTACTACCTGATCGAACTCGCTTTCCCAGTCGAGGTGAATTGTACTTCTTGGGCCCTTTAAGAGTGCTTTCCCTCGTTGCTGCTCGCTATTTTTGATACAGGAGATCCCGAGTTGTTCTGCTTTCTGTACGAGATCCATGTGTGAACTGAAATCCTCGGGGTGAAGGTGCAAGAGACATTGATTGCTTCCTCTTAATGTTTCCATCGCCCTTTCAAAGTTGCGGGTGAGAATTCGACGATCTGTCGAAGAGAGTTCTTTGAGAAAATGGCGGGCAACAGAGAGAAGGAGCTCAAGGGACTGTTGCTCGAGTTGGCAGATAAGCTGTTCTTGCAATTTTGGAATGCTCAACTGCAACTGCTCGGTGATCCCTTGTTCCAAACAGCTGAGCGCTTTTGCTCTTTGAAGTTGAAGGCGAGTGCGAGCGCGTTGCACTCGATTCGCTAATTGGCTTCGGCGAAATGCCTCATCACGGTTAACCTGGCAGATGAGGTTTCTATACTGCTGCTTCAGAGAGAGGGCAGTCTGACCTTCAGCGGAAGGGCCTTCTCCGATACGGAAGCATCGGTATTGGGTCATGGTTCAATTCTCCTAACGTCGTCGCGATATGTATCGTGAAAACGCAGAGAATGTTTCCTCGAGTTCCTTCGATCCGAGAAAAAAAGTGGTGACGATAAACGCTGCTGGCGAAAGAGCGAGTACAATGAGGAGTTGAACTAGGGGAGTAAATGCAAGGACTTGAGGGAGCATGGTGACTCCATAAACTAGTACGCTGGCGACTATCGGTTTCCAACCTGAGGAGAGGGCGGATAGGACGGAGGGGCGGTCATCCCTTCGGAGAAATATTAGGGAGAGGGATAAGCTCATGCAGGCACATAGTGCTGAAGAGAGGGCCAGGCCTTCGTGCTCCAGCGAAAGCCGAAAGGGGAGGAGTGATTGAATTAAGGAGAGAACTGATACTACCCCCGAGCTTGAATCCTGTTCTAAGGGCCCCATTAAGGTCATCGAAAGGAGAAACGAGGAGATTAAGGTCACGGTTCCAATAACGGCTGGGATAGTTGTCTGCTTCAGTGCGATGAAGTGCCGAGAGATAACCGAATAGAGGGAGAGCGGGATCAGTCCAAGTGCGAACCAGCGTAGTGCTCTTGCGGACTGAATGGTGTCTTCAGGAGTGAACTCTCCTCGTTCAAAGAGAACTTGAATAATGAGAGCGCTTGCGCCACTCAGGAGAAAGCTCAACGGGACCAGGCAAAAGAGCGAGTAGCGCAGCGCTGCGCTGAGACGTTCGCGAGTGTCCGCGTGATCTCCCCTTGCATGGCCACGTGCAAGCTGCGGGAGGAGTACTGAGCTAAGAGCAATAGTAAATACTCCAATAGGAAGTTGAGAGATTCGATCAGCATAGAAGAGCCAAGAGATACTCCCGGTAGGAAGAAATGAGGCGAGCACGGTATTGAGGAGAATGGTCAACTGATACACAGCTGCGCCAAATAGTGCAGGAACCATGAGGATGAACATTTGCCGTATCGCTGGGCTAAATCTGGGAAACGCTGGGATGGGCGGAAACCCGGAGGCCCTAGCGAGAGGAAAGAGGAGGGCGTATTGAATGAGCGCAGCAAAAAGAACTGACAAGGCAAGAGTTTTTGCTTGTCCATCCCCTTCCGCGAAGCCGGCAACAACTACTCCTCCGATCAGACAAAGGTTCACAATGATTTGTGCCAATGCCCCTGCCCCATATCGATGAAGGCTTGTTAGCACCCCATTAATGATTACCACAAAGGTGATACTTGGGAGGTAGGGGAGCATGATCTGTAGCAGGAACGCTGTCTGCCGAGTGACTTGTGGATCGTCGGAGAATCCGGGAGCGAATATGTTAACGACGGTCTCAGAGGTTAAGAAAAAAACAGCCACCACGACAACAGTGATAACGAGCATTACTCCTAATGCCTGGCGGTAGAAGGCGTTTGCGGATTGGTCGTTACGTTCAAGCTCTTCAGCAAACACCGGAATGAAAGCGGAGCTAAGAGCTCCTTCAGCAAAGAATGAGCGGAGCGTATTTGGTATTCGGAAAGCGACAAAGAACATGTCTGCGGCGAGAGAAGCTCCGAAGAGTTGGGCTATAAGAAGATCTCTTATGAAGCCCAAGACTCGACTGAAAGCTGTCAGACCTCCCACAATAGCGGTACCACCAAAGAGTGAGGGAATGTTTGAAGTTTTAGTCTTACTCACCGAAGTACTATAGCAATCCTTAATCGACTTGCCACGAAGTGGATTTGATATCGAGAGGAGCCCTTTCGGGGTATCGATTCAGGTCTTAAGATAGAGAGGAATTTGATCTTCGGTACTATGTCATTCGGAAAGCCACAAAGAGCTATTTTTACCTCGATGCTAGCCACTACTTTATCGGTAGTGACCTCAATTCCGTTATATCAACGGCTCGTTGAAGATCAGAACCCCCCTGAGGCAGTTTCCGATCTTGAGTTTGGGAGGCACGGGTATCTCTTGCAGCTTCCGGGTGGGAGCTGTATCGGATGGACTCGCTATGAGCTGACGTATGATGGAGCCTATTCATTTCTGACGGATACCTCTCTTCGATATTCCCTTGAAGAGGAAGAGACTGTGGTGCAGGTCGCAGCTGGAGCAGCTTTTAATTCTCTCAATCAACTATCTGGGTCGTATGTAAAGGTAACGGTAAAGGGTAATGAATATCGGTTAAAGACCGAGGGGGTAACTGATATTCGTGTGACGTTGCGGGGGGAAATCGAAGGACGTCCGCTCAGACTCGCTTATGCGTTGCAAGGACCCGTTGAGATATATGAGAGTTCCGAGGGGAGTTTCCTCATTCGCTCCGAGCACTTTCCAGCACTTGATCAGATAGCGACCAAGGTTCAAGCAGCGACTCCCTTCCAGCCAGCAAATTTATTTGAAACAACGAAAGTTGATTTTTATGAAAAGGATGAACTTTCTACGGCGTGTCAAAATTCTGGGGAAACGGCGCTTCAGCTCGATGGGGTCTACAAGCTTGTCAAGCAGTTCTCGGGAACATTTCTGAAAGGCTTATGAGAATTCTACCAACACTCTTAAGACCTCAGTTTTTGGGCGGAATCAATCGGTGGGTTCGCGAAACCAAATCTCTTGGCCATTTGATGAGGGATTTTCTACTCATCGTTTTCGGGTTTTTTGTAATATTTGCAATCTTTAAGGGAACCTTGCTGGCGCTTGAGCGGGTAGCTGAGTTCTCGACTCTAGCGTACCTTCCTCCCAAAGTTCCGCTTGCAATGTTGCTCCTCTTTTTGTTTGTCATGTTGGTACTTTCGTGTGCAGTGATAACTCTTGGAGCCTTTTTTCTCTCTCTCGACAATCAGCTGATCTTGGCGGCTCCAGTGTCTCGAGCGAAGTACTTCTCGGCTAAGCTCTACTCGGTCATTCTGAGTGCGATCTGGATGCCCTTGTCGTTTATATTTCCCTTTCTTTTAGCTTTCGGATTCCATTACGAAGGGGATTTGTACTATTACCTCTCGTGGTTCCTCGTGCTGCCCCCGTATTTTCTTATCCCGGCTGCGTTCTCGGTAGTTCTCTCGCATATCATTATTACCCTGATACCTCCGTCCCAAACTCGAGTGCTCCTCGGTGTGGTGTTAGTCGGAGTGGTCGCTTTGTTGATGAAGCTTGGAGCGATCATTAGTTCGGGTCTTCAAGAACAACAGAATGTCGAACAGCTGCTGCGGATCCTTACCATAGTTTCCCTTCCAGATGTGCACTGGTTGCCCCCGCAGTGGGCGGCCCTGACCCTTGATGCTCTGCTCGAGAAGGATTACGGCAGGGTCGCAGCTCCATTGGGGTTGCTCTGGTCTACCTCTATCGGGCTGATAGCTCTTGCTTATGGAACATTCACGGTGCTCTTCCCGATCGCTTATTCGCGTTCCTCTAACAGAAGACGATATGTTCCCCCGTTCTTTCGGTTTCAGTGGGGGAGGTCCCTTCGGAAATTTATTCCGCTTCCGTCCGTTACTCTCATGCTCAAAGACTATAAGATGTTGTACCGTGATATGCCGCAGATTATTCAGCTGCTGCTGTTGCTCTCCATTTACATCATCTACGTGTACAATTTACGGGTTCTTGGACTTGTTGAGATCGTTGAGAAGGGGGACCGTTCCACTTGGGTAGCTTTCTTCTTTATTACGAATGCCTCAATGGGGGCCTTTATCACTACGGCGGCCGCGACTCGACTTGTATTCCCTTCGGTCTCTTTGGAGGGCAAGTCCTTTTGGATCTTACAAACTGCGCCAATCCCCCTTGTTGATATCTTGAAAAATAAATTCTGGACCTGGTTTCCTCTTATCGGAACTTTGGCGAGCATTACCTTTACCGCAGGGAACGTAGCGCTTGGCGCCAGTCCCGTGGTTATGGTTTCTACCTTCTGTGTCGGATGGTTCTTGAGCGCTGGAATCATCGCCCTTGGGTTGGCAATTGGGGCGGTGTTTGCGCGGTTCGATTGGGAGCATAGCGCCCAGCTTGTGGCGAGTTTTGGGAGTTTCGTTTTTATGCTCTCGAGCATCTTCCTTATTGTGCTCAATATGATGCCGCTCGGGATAGCGTTGTATATTCGTGAGCCGGGAATGTTGGGAGAGCATTTAAGCGATTCTTCATGGTTGTTTATAGTATCGTGTTGTACGGCCTTCATCGTCTTTATTAATGTCCTTGTAATTTCAGTCTCGTTCGATACGGGTAAGCGTGCGCTGCTCGCGCAGTCTGGAGAGTAGGGGGAATTTCAATCCAAGGGCTTTGACCCTTTTTGGCCATTTGCAATAACCAATTTACTTGAAATCATGAATGACAAGTGATAGCGGTGAACAGCTGATGGATTGTTCATAGAACTATCCAGAAATCTTTGGAGGCTATATGGTCACGGGATTGTTATACGGATTCTTCCTCTACCTCGGGCTCTTTCTCGTACGGGCTATCGTCGGAGGGATATTCACTGTTAAGCCAAACGAGCGAGCGGTTATCACATCGTTCGGTAGAGCCCAGCGATTGAATTCCAAGGATTATCGTGACGCAGAATTGAGCAGCGACGAGAAGGAGCGTTACAAATACCCAGAGCTCAGAGTCAAGGGTCCCGGAGGGCCGTACTTGAAGTGGCCATGGCAAAAGTTGCACAAGGTGACCGTGTCAACCCAAGCGGTAGATATCGTGTGGGATCCTACAAAGCAGCAATCAACTATCGAAGCGGTGACGAAAGATAACTTAACGACAGGAGTTAACGGTCAACTTCGCTATCAAGTCTCATCGAACAATCTCTACCCGTACTTTTTCGGAGTGGAGAGCCCGCTTGAACACATCATGGGATTCTTCGTTTCTGTTATGCGGGAGAGGATAGCCAACTTTGTCGATCCAAAAGGGGCAGAGGGGCTGATTAGTCAGGTCGAAAGTACGAACGGATCAACTCCAGCCGCTGTCGATCTCTCGGAGGGCGTCTCGATTAACGATCTGCGAAAAAATCTGCCGCTCCTCAATCAGTTTATGGAAGAGCAGTGTAAGGCCACCGCGGGGCGGTACGGAATTGAGCTCGATGCGGCGCTGATTACCACTATTGATCCCCCGTCAGAGGTCGATAATGCCCTGTCAGCCATTAATAGTACCCGTAACCAGGTGGCAGCCGATATCAGCACCGCTCGTGCTGATTCGGAGCAGCAGATTACCATGAGTTCTCGAGCAGTTGAGATAGCGATAAATCAAGCACAAGCAGAAGTTGCTCCGCTAAAGGAGCTTGCGACCACTTTGAAGAATATTAAGTCGGCTGGTGGTTCGAGTGCGCTGCAAGCATATCTTAGGAACATGCGCGTTCCGCTCTATAAGCGGGCGACGCGAATCATCGATACACCACGGGATGCACAGGTGGTTTCTCAGGGAGGTGCAGCATGAACGTAGAGTGGGGATGGGTTGTAGCTGGATTCTTTGCATTTCCTTTTGTCCTCTATATTGCTCGGAGCTTTGGGCTTTATACGATTGTCGAAGAGTGTGAAGCACAGGTATTCACGCTGTTCGGGAAGGTGATCGGGACTATCGAAGATCCTGGTCTTAAGTTCCCAATAGTTATCTTTGGTCTGAAGGCGCTGCTTATTCCGTTCTTTGGAAAGAACCAACGGGTGGGAACGGCGTTGAAGCAGAACTATCTGAGAAGCCAGATGGTAAATTCGGAAGAAGGGACTCCGATGGGAGTTGGTATTTGGTATGAAATGCGGGTAACAGATCCAGTCGCGTACCTTTTCAATAACGCCGATCCCGAGCGTTCGCTGGAAGCAAATGTGGCGAATTCGACTATTTCAACGCTCAGCAATCTTGAGATGGAGAAGATGTTGGAAGATCGCCATTCCCTC
>JAGRAT010000098.1:0-7427 GCA_020434495.1 Bdellovibrionales bacterium
CCCCTCGATCTGGCCCCGCACCCAATCAGGAAGAGCAGCATGAAGAGCGAGTAGTACAATGAGCACTCCTGCCCCAATACCCCACATGTAGTTGTCTTGCTTGGAAGTTTGTTTGATAAGGAGGAATGCCGCAGGAGCTCCGAACACAGCCGCACCTACCAGCATTGGCAGGTTGTAAAACTGCTGTATGAGTTGAAGTATTATGATTTCAATTGACTGGATCATAACCGCTAATTACCTGCTCGCGTCCGATTGCCCTTATCAACATTTCCCATTCTCTTCTCAGCACGTTGAGGGCTCTCACTACTTTGAGGGCTCAGAGTGCCAACTTACGAAAACTCGTTTCTCCTATTGAGCTAAACCTGCTTCGGCGAACTTCGCCCCTTCAATCAGCGTCTACGAAATACTACCATAAATTCAAAGGCTTAACTCTCACTTTGTTATTGTAAGTTCTTCGAGATCTGTGCAGACAAACATAGTTATTCCTGAAGAACACTCAGCAACAAATTTCCCAGCTAAATTCAACAACTTAAACGAGCAGCTCAAAAGACTCGTTGCGACTAGTTGAGCAGAACGCTGAGATTCACCGCTTAGAGATCACACCAAGAGAGGTAATCACAATTCGCACCGCACACCTCCCTGCAGTGTAACGCCCTCCATCCGTTGAGAGCTCCCGCTCCGACAACAACGAGAACTCATCCGAGAGGAGTATCCCCTCAGGTCCTTCCCCAACTGAGTTGAGCGCCTTTAACTCCAATGTTGCCTGCTTCTTTAAGTGCTCCGCAAGGACCAGCTCAACAACAAGTTGAAAGCTCTCTGAACCACTCGGTCCGAGTGTCAAAGAAAGTTCTTCTGAGACTTCCGCCAAAGAAGAAATTTGGGAAGAGATCTGCCGTACATGGGCAAGGAGCTCCGTTCCAACACTTCGCCAAACTTTGAGATTCGCATCTTCCAATGAGACTCGAAACGGGACCTCACTTGGAACGCTAACAGCGAAAGGTTCGGAGCACTGAAAAAGAAGCTCCCGCCCCGAGAGAAATGGCGAATCAAAACTTCTACTCAACGTTGCAAGGGTAGCAGAGATCTCCTCCCGACAAGCCGAGATCTGCTCTCTTGCGTAATCTGATCCCGATTTTTGGTGTTCAAGCCCCGATTTTTGGTGTTCAAGCCCCGATTTTTGGTGTTCAAGCATCGAGAGACGATCGGAAAGCTCGGCGAGGGAAAGGGTGGACACTCCAATATTCGAACGAAGAGCTCGCAAACTCCGTAACTCTTGCTCTCGAATGTAATCGGTCGTCACTTCGATGAGACGAAATACGTAGTGTGGAGAAAAGGTGTCTTTCTCAACTCGTCGAAGCACCGCTCGATACACTCGCTCACCACTGAACAGCACTCGAGATGCTTCCCGCACGCTACCCTTCCCGATTTTTGCGTTGGTTGACTTCACTTTCGGCTCGGAAATAGCGCCGTCGCTAATTTCAGTAGCGAGGGATTGTAACAGCTCTTCTTCTTTTTTAATGGGGAGAAACGGCACACAGCGCCGGAGAGTGGCTGAAGTCTCCCCCCCTCCAACAGAGCTCACCGAATCACCAATTGGACTGAGCTGGTCATTCAGCAAGGTAAAGATCTCGCCGTCCATAGGCTCTCTTGATGGGGCGAGGTTACGTGGATCCCGCTCAAAAAGGAGTGAGAGTTCATCATAGAGCGGTGCGGAGATTCGAAAGATCACTCCTGTAATCACCTCTCCAAAATCGGACTGCGCAGCGACACAGTGGTTAACGAGAATTACCTGCTCTTTTTTATTCGGAGCCTCCCATCGATATGAAACCACCACCGGCTTCTTAAGGAGCAGAGCCTCTTCCAACGCATTTAGCACTCGAAAACGGTCATCAAAGTGCACGTACTTCAACAAGATTCCACCGTGCGAGCGAACTTGATGAATCGGGCAGCCTAAAATCTTTTCCGCATTTTCTGAACAAAACAGAATGGTAGAGAGGTCAGACGAGAGACAATAAGAGAGCATCTCCGGAAGAGAGAAGGTCTGCGGAGCTGCATGCTTCGTCGTTCCGTCGGCCGAAGTGGAATCCATCCAAGTGGAAGCTCCCCATGGCCCTACACGTTCTTCTGCCTGCAAATGCTCTGCGGTCTGATGATGGGGACGAGATGACCCTTTCATAACACCCTTCCGACATGGTAGTGGAAAGGGCCTATCCTGGCTAGACATTGAAATGACTGACGAATCTGGATTACCAACAAACTCAAGAACTATGGGCAGCCATACCCCGCAAACGGGGGACAACTCTCATATTCCCTTTTCTATCGCTTTGGTAGGGACACGTGGCATTCCAGCCCAGTACGGCGGGTTTGAAACCTTTGCCTGGGAGCTGTCTCGACGTCTCGCCGCTCGAGGACACGATATTCGGGTTTATGGCAGGACGAAAAAGTTCCCTTGGCGAGAGGAAGAGCCGATTTCCGGGGTTCGCCGGATCAGCGCCTGGACCTTCTTCGGAAAGCATCTTGAAACCCCCCTTGCTTCGCTCTCTTCTTTTTTCCACCTTCTCCTCCACCCAGCTCAGGTAGTCATCCTCTGTAACGCCGCTAACAGCATCTTCATCCCCCTGTCTTTTATCTCTGGAACACCGGTCATCGTGAATGTCGATGGCATTGAACGGAAGAGAGCGAAATGGGGAACGCTTGGCAAACTCTGGTATCGCATCGGAGAGCTCGCATCTCTCCTCTTCGGAAGCCGGGTGATTGCGGATGCCTTCTGTATCGCTGACTACTACGCAGACGAGTACGGCGTTGCACCAACGAGAATCGCCTACGGAGCATCCGCGGAGCAGTCGCAGAACGATGAAGTTCTGAAGAGTTATGGACTAACTCCGAGGGAGTACCTTCTCTACGTCAGCCGTATGGAGCCAGAAAACAACGCCCTTGGGGTGGTAAAAGCGTATAAGGCTTCAGGGGCGACTCTCCCCCTCGTTATCGTTGGAGACGCTCCTTACGCGGCAGAATATAAGCGCTCTGTACAGGAGGCAGCCGCCGGGAGCCACGTTATCTTTACTGGATATCAATTTGGGGACTCGTACCGGAGCTTACAGTCGAACTGTGCGCTGTACATCCAGGCTACTGAGGTTGGCGGCACTCATCCTGCACTCATCGAAGCCATGGCCTTTGGCAACGCGATAGTAGCAAACGGCGTTCCCGAACATTTCGAGGTGCTGGGAGGGGCCGGTCTCTACTATCCTCGCAACGATTTTCAGCGATTGGGAGAGATCCTTGCTCACCTGCTAACACATCCAGAAAAGCTCGACTCAATGCGTAAGAGTGCAAAAGCGCGCGCGGTTGAGCTTTTCAACTGGGAGAGTATCGCTGATTCTTACGAGACTCAGTGTCGCAACCTGCTGAAATCATGAACATTCTCTTCCCCATCACACTCCTGCTCGAGCTATTAGTTGGCTAGTGGACGGCGAACAGGCATGATTAACCGCTCTTATCGGAGGAAATAGGTAGCTATGCGAGGAGTATCAGTAGTTATTCCAGTCTTTAACGAGGTGGAGAATATCCTCCCTTGTTTACGTGAGCTCGAAGCTGTTCTCTCAGCTACTCATGACCCATACGAACTGATCTTCGTTGATGATGGCTCCTCTGACGGGACCCCCGAAGAGATTGCAAAAGCTGCTAAAGACAACGGAAACGTGATCCTCATCGAGTTTCGACGAAACTTTGGACAAACCGCTGCTATGGCAGCAGGTTTTGAACAGGCACGTTACGAGTTTGTTATTCCGATGGATGGAGACCTCCAGAACGATCCAAATGAGATTCCGAAAATGATTCAGAAGATTGATGAGGGGTATGATCTTGTTGCTGGATGGCGGAAGGATCGCCAGGACACCTTCCTCTCCCGAAAGCTTCCGAGCGCCATCGCGAACAAGCTCATCTCATGGGCTACCGGGGTTAAACTCCATGACTACGGTTGCTCTCTCAAGGTCTTAAGAAAAGACGTTGCAAAAAGCATAAAGCTTTACGGAGAGATGCACCGCTTCATTCCTGCCCTTGCGGCCGAATTCGGAGCGAGGATAGCAGAGGTTCCCGTAAATCACAGAGCACGGGTTCACGGCACCTCTAAGTACGGGATTTCCCGTACTCTACGAGTCCTCCTCGATCTCCTTACCGTGAAGTTCCTCCTTGGATACTCGAAAAGACCAATTCACCTCTTTGGGGCCATTGGACTCGCTTCGGGAGCTGCTGGTTTCCTATTGCTCTCGTACATGACGATAGAGAAGTTAATTTTCCAAGTTCCGATGGGGACACGACCATTGCTCTTACTTGGAGTCCTCCTCCTTATCCTCGGGGTTCAGTTCCTCGTCTTCGGATTGCTCGCTGAAGTTCTCGCACGGACCTACCACGAGTCCCAGGAAAAACCGATTTACAATATTCGTAGACGCCGCCGATTTCGTTCAGGGAACGATGGAGTACTGCCACTTGATGGACAGTCCGGACGGACTCCCCTTGAAGGGCAATCAGGATAGGTAGGTGCTTCCGCTCAGATTGGGAATCTCCGTCAGGAGATAGCAGGCGCCAAAGAGATTATTGACTCGAGAGATTATGAACCGAAGATTGCGAGTATGCTTGGATGCAAGGAAGTGTGGCGACGGCGGCATCGGCGTCTACATTCGTAATGCGATTTTCGGTCTAGTGCATCAACCGGTAGATATCACGCTTCTTACAAACGACCGCACGAGCCTTAAAAATCGACTCGATAGCATCCCGCGTTCACTCTGGGGTGATTACGACAGGAGCCAGCTCCATATTATCGAAGTCAAAGCCAAGCCATTTACATTGCAAGAGCTCTTCACCTTACGGAGGGAAGTGGAGTGGAGTGAGTTTGATATCTTCCATACTCCGAACTACGTATTGCCCTTCGGCATATCGTGTCCAACGGTGATAACTATACACGACCTCATTCATCTCCGACTTCCTGAACGAGCATTTTATCCGCTCATAGCCGGGCCATTGCTCCTTTCCTCCCTGCTCCGTACCAAAAGAGCGATCTGCGTGAGCAACTCTACTGCGGCCGAAGTCGCGAAATTCTGCTGCTCCGTAAGACACCTAACCCGAAAACTCACGGTCATCCCGAACGCGCTCTGTCCTACGTTTACCCGCAAAGAGGTTCAACCAGCCGAGAGTTTGAGGTCGAAATTCAACCTCAGTGAATCGTACTTTTTGAGCGTGCTCTCAACCGTTAAACCACACAAAGGACTTACAGATCTCCTTGAGTCTTTTCGATTGCTGGAGAAAAAAGCCGACAAGACAAAGAAGAAGAAGCTCCAACTTGTTCTTGTTGGTCAAGGAACCGAAAACATCGTAAAAGTGGAGAAACTCCTCCAATCCACTGACTGCCTGAAGAATGTGCGACTCCTTGGCTCGGTATCCCAAGAAGAGCTCTACCAACTCTACGCACATGCTCAAGCGCTGATCGTTCCCTCATTTGAGGAGGGATTTTGCCTGCCGGTGATTGAGGCTCAAGCATTGCAAACTCCAGTTATCACCAGACCCATACCTGCCGTGTTGGAAAACGTTTCACCGAGAGATGTGGTTTGCACTGACTTTACCGTGAAATCCTTGAAAGAGGGCATCAATAGATTTCTTGAAAAAACTGCATCAAAAGAGCAGAACGAAGCGCTGCTTGAAGCCTGGCAAGAAGGGTTTAGCCGAAGGGTAGATCCTCACCAGATCGGCTCACTCTTGTTGCAGGTATATCAACAGACTGCTGGCTTCCGAGAGGGCGTTCACGATCGTGAGCACAGATCACTCACCGAATTTACCGGTGATGATGGCAGCTCAACGAAGAAGGTAGCGTGAGGTAGTCAATGGCGGAGAATAGCGGTCGGAGATACCGAGTAGCACTCGTCCACGACTGGCTAACAGGGCTTCGCGGCGGAGAGCGGTGTCTGCTGAAATTCCTTGAGCTCTATCCTCAAGCAGATATCTACACCCTCGTTCATGAACCGGGGACTACGACAGACGAGATAGATAAAAAAGTTAGAGGGACCTCGATTATTCAGCGTTTTCCCATTCTCAGAAAGAACTATCGAGCTCTCCTGCCCCTCTTCCCGTTTATAGCGCGCACCGTCACGGTGAAAGATTACGACCTCGTTATTTCGCTGTCTCACGCCGCGGCAAAAAACGTGCGATTGGTGAATTGCGATAAGCACATCTGTTACTGCTTCACTCCGATGCGATACATCTGGGACATGGCACCGGTGTATCTCGGAACAGTTCGAGCGGCGCTTCTCTCGCCCCTGCTCCGATGGCTTCAGCGCTGGGACCGGAACGGCGCTCAAGGAGTCGACCATTTTGTCGCTATCAGCAACTTTGTGGCGAGTCGTATTCGAAAATTTTACGGACGATCAGCTTCGGTTATCTACCCCCCGGTCAGTAGCCGCTGGAAGACGATTCCGCTGAATCGCCCCGAGACCGCACCCAAACATAAGCGAGCATTCCTCTATGCTGGAGCGTTTGTTCCCTATAAGGGGGTGGAACATATTATCAAGGCCTTCAACGAGCTCGGCATGCCGCTCTGGTGCGTTGGCTCCGGTCCCCTCGAAAAGGAGCTCAGAGACCAGGCCATGCCGAATGTAGAGTTCCTCGGGACCGTCTCGGATGACGAGCTCGCCTTCTATTACCGAAACTGCCGCGCACTTCTATTTCCGGCGTTGGAGGACTTTGGCATGATACCGGTGGAAGCGATGATGAGCGGAGCACCGGTGATAGCAGGATACTACGGAGCCACAAGAGAGACGATTCCAGGACTTCGGCCTTGGATACGGGAAGCGTGGGATCCTGAGTACCATGCCGGGGTCTTCTTCCCACCACCGAGAAATAAGCGCGGCTCAAAACAGCGCGGTCTGTCAGCTCGAATTGTCGAGGCAGTTCGAACCTTCATAGAGATTGAGCGATCATTTGAAAGAGAAACCGCAATTCAAGCGGCCTCTCGTTTCACCTCGGAACAGTTCGTAAATGGCTGGCAAGAGGTTGTCGAAGCAGAACGGATGGTCGATTCGGCTGGTATAACCGCAGTGACACTTCGAGAAAAGAGTTCAGACGGCCACCGAAAAGTCGTTCCGTTCAACTCCAAGCCACATATTCAAAGAGTTTCGACGAAGGTATGAGGGGAAGAGCGTCATGTTAAAACAGAAGCGACAACTCTTTGAACTCTTCTTCGTTGCAGCAGATCTCTTTGCAGTGACACTTGCTTGGCTTTTCGCCTACTGGGTGCGATTTGAGTCAGGGATAGTTCCAGTTGATAAGGGAGTTCCCTCCCTGGACAACTATCTTACAATGACTCTCTTCATCTGGCTCATCTGGGCGTTTGTGTTCCGAAAGATGGGACTCTACCGACCGATGAGGGGGGTAAGGCGGGT
>JAGRAT010000098.1:7440-10285 GCA_020434495.1 Bdellovibrionales bacterium
CAACGCAAATGCCCTCGCCATTCTTCTCCTCCTCTCCCTCACCTACCTTTTGCGAGAAAAGAGCGTCCCGTTTTCTCGACTCGTATTTGTTTACTTTGGCATTTTCGCCACCATTTTCACGATGGCCCAACGCTCGATAGTGCGCTTTCTCCTTCGAGAGGCCCGTCGCAGGGGCTACAACCTCAGATATCTTTTAATTGTTGGAGCTGGGAACGTTGCAGGAGATATAGCGACTCGAATGCGGCTCCATCGAGAGCTTGGGCTGCAACTCGTTGGATGTCTCTCTAAGGAAGGATCGGAGCACCGCGGCCCAAAAGGCATTCCGATTATCGGAGCGTATGACGATTTAACGGATGTTCTCCAAAAGATGGAGATAGATCAGGTAATGGTTTGCTTACCACTGGAAGATAATGCGCTCCTCCCTCAGATCATGGAGCAGATTGGTGACGCTCTCGTTGATGTGCGGATCGTCCCCGATATTTACCAATTTGTAACTCTTGGAGGTGAAATCGAAGAGTTTGAAGGGCTACCAGTGATAAACCTTCGTTCGACTCAACTCGATGGATTTAACCTTATTGCAAAGAGGTGCCTAGACGTCCTACTTGGGACACTCCTCCTCTTCTTCCTCTCCCCCCTACTGCTTTTGCTCGCGCTTATCGTAAAAATCACATCCCGAGGGCCGATCCTGTTCAAGCAGGAAAGAGTGAGTGTTGATGGTTCAAAATTTTCAATATTGAAGTTTCGAACAATGCGGGTAGATGCAGAGGAACGCGGGCCAGGGTGGACCACCAAAGGAGATAATCGAGTGACTTCGATTGGTCGATTCCTCCGACAATGGAGCCTGGATGAACTTCCGCAACTGGTAAACGTCATCCGCGGAGACATGTCGATGGTTGGCCCTCGGCCGGAGCGTCCAGTGTTCATTAAGGAGTTTCGAAAGAGAATTCCTCGCTATATGTTGCGCCATAAAGTACCAGCTGGCATCACTGGCTGGGCTCAGATTAACGGCTGGCGAGGAGATACTTCTATCGACAAGCGGATTGAGTGCGATCTCTATTACATCGAGAATTGGTCTCTCTTCCTCGATCTCAAGATCCTCTTCCTCACCATATTTCGTGGCTTTCGAAACAGAAACGCCTACTGACCCGAAAGCGGACGATTCGAGAGAATTCCCGAATAAAAACGAGCCCTCTTTAGCTTTTGAACTCCGTGGGTTAGGCTTCCGGAGCTAAAATCTAACTATGGAGTGAACGTGGAAATAGCTGTTGTAGGCTCGGGATATGTTGGACTAGTTGCTGGAGCGTGTTTTGCCGACTCTGGGAACGAGGTCTATTGCGTAGATAAAGACGAAAAGAAGATCGAAGCCCTCCTCGCAGGGAATATCCCAATTTACGAACCTGGTCTTAAAGATATCGTTGCTCGAAATGCGAAGAACGGAAGATTGAAGTTTACCACTTCTCTCCAGGAGGGAGTTGAAGCGTCTCAGGTAATTTTCATCGCTGTTGGAACCCCTCCAGGAGAAGACGGTTCTGCCGATCTCTCTCACGTTCTCGCCGTTGCCTCCGGCATCGGAAAGTACATGAATGGCCCAAAGGTGATCGTTGATAAATCAACAGTACCCGTTGGAACCGCAAAGCTCGTATCAGACGCAATAGCGAAAGAAACCTCCCACGACTTTGAAGTGGTCAGTAACCCGGAGTTCCTGAAAGAAGGGGCAGCCATCGATGACTTCATGAAACCAGACCGAGTAGTGGTTGGAGTTCCAAGCGAAAAGTCTGCGCAAGTCATGCGAAAGCTCTATGCACCTTTTGTTCGCACAAACAATCCGATCCTCGTCATGGATGTCGTCTCTGCCGAAATGACGAAGTATGCCGCAAACGCGATGCTCGCAACTCGAATATCTTTCATGAATGAAGTTTCTGCCCTCTGTGAGCAAGTAGGCGCGGATGTTGATCAAGTGAGAATTGGAATCGGTACAGATTCACGAATCGGTATGAGTTTCCTATTCCCGGGTATTGGCTATGGCGGCTCTTGCTTTCCGAAAGATGTTCAGGCGCTCATTCGAACCGCCCACCAAAAAGGACTGACCTTCCATGTCTCTGAGGCGGTAGAACGGGTAAACAATGCCCAAAAACGCTCACTCGTTGAGAAGGTGGTAAAACACTACGGCTCGGTGGAAGATCTTAAAGGGAAGCACTTCGCGGTGTGGGGACTTGCATTCAAACCACGAACCGATGACGTTCGGGAAGCACCAGCACTTGTTGTGATAGAAGAACTCCTTGCAGCTGGAGCGACAGTGTGTGCGTTCGATCCAGAAGCACGGCACACATTCGCTGACGCCATAGGAGAGCATGAAGGCCTCCGATATTCGGATACCAACTACAACGCGCTACCTGGAGCGGATGCGCTCCTCATCTGCACCGAGTGGAACGATTTCAGACACCCGAATTTTGAAAAGCTCACCTCTAGCCTTAAAGCACCGGTCATCTTTGACGGACGTAACCTGTTCGGCATTGAAGATATGAAGACTCGGAACTTTACTTACTACTCAGTTGGACGCCCAGTGGTAAAGCCGAACGATTAGAGAGAAAACAGGCAGAAGAAGCATATAGCGGCGCGTACGAATGTGCGCAAAAGGGATTGAACACTATGGGAGATCGAATTCTCGTAACAGGCGGAGCCGGATTTATCGGCGGAAACTTCGTACATCACATGGTAAACAAATACCCGGATTATCAGATCGTAAACCTGGACCTGCTGACCTATGCAGGAAACCTGGAGACTCTGAAACCGGTTGAGGACAAACCGAACTACAAATTTGTAAAAGGTGATATCGCAGACGAAG
>JAGRAT010000099.1 GCA_020434495.1 Bdellovibrionales bacterium
GTCGACTCTAAAAAGTATTTCAAAACAACATGGCCGAAAGAGACATTTAATCTGTACAGCTTTTCCAGTGCTAGCGCGCTTGCCCAAGTTGGTAGCCGCAATGCAAAAATCAAACTGACAAACCCGAGCTTTGAAGCTCTTAAAGAGATCATTGCCCGGGCTGATGCTGCAATAGAAGGCTAGTCGCCCCGACATATCTCTCGGCACTCATCCAGAATTCCAAAGACCCGAAGTGCCATTGGATTTGATGCGCGCTCTAGAACTGTATCTGGAGAATGCCGGCGTTCCGGAGATCCTTCGGCTCTTCTCCGTGGGTAATCATGCTGATGGCGGGGAGGAGGAAGGGCATATTCTCCTCGCGTTCTTTCCGAGTGAAGTGCAGTGTCTCGCCCGACTTTTTGAGTGTGAATCCAAGCTCTTCAAGTTCGTTTGTGAGCCAATGAATTCCCTTTCCGTTTTGTAATAGGACTGCGAGCGCCGCGGAACGATCCACGTGGAGATCGATCGAGACCTTCGGTTCCACACCACCTCGTCTGCCGTACAGGGAAATAGCACCGAGAAGTTGACTGAGCCCTTTCTTTTCCGGCTTCCCGAGAAGAACGAGAAAAGGAGTTTCCTCAAGAAGTGTTTGCACATCTTCCGTCGAACCCTCTCCGATTGCTGAAGCGAACCGTACATGTTCACATTGAGGGCCGGCAGGCGCATAGCGCTTGAGGACTTCGCGAATGGCAACGACATCAAGAGTTGGCCTGCTTTCTGGAGGGAGATCGAGTGAGAACGTTTTCCCAGATTCTCCAAGTCGGAAAGATAAATGGATAGGGTCCGCTTCATTTCTCGTCAGTGCCGTATAGAGGTCGGCCTCGCTCGAAGCCCGCTTTCCGTTGACGTGGGTGATGAACAATGTCTTGTCGAAAATCGGAGAACCGTTCCGCGCAAATTCAACGATTGATGCTACACCGAGTTTGTCTGCGATACTTCCTGCGGCTACATCTACTACTGCTAGTCCTTCGTCGAGTTGTGTAAGGGTAAGGCCGAGGGTGGGCTCGAGAATCTCTTCTCCAGCGAGGATCGTGTCGACGGATCGTTTTATGAGATCGATCGGCACCGAGAGCGCAAAACCTTGATGTCCGCCACTCTTTGAGAGGATCATTGTGTTCATCGCGATGACCTCACCTTGTTCGTTTATGAGAACACCTCCGGAGTTGCCCGGATTCGTGACGGCATTGTGCTGCACTAGCCCGGTCATAATTCCGCCCGGACCGTACATCGTTCTTTGAGGACCAGAGATCATCCCCTGGCCAAAGGTACCGTCAAACCCAAATGGACTACCGATAGTGTAAACGCGTTCACCGACTTTTGACTTGGTAGGATCTCCAATTTTCACGGGATTCGGGAGCTCGTTATCGGAGCGAACCTTAAGAACCGCGAGATCTAAACGGGGGTCAACACCAATTACGGTAGCGGTCAATGTTTTATCTCCGACCTCCACCAGTAATTCGTCTTGTACCTGAGCGACATGCCAGTTTGTGACGATAATTCCATCGCTGTATATAAATCCCGATCCGTAACTCGGGAGTTCGTCGTCGAGATCCATCGATTCTCGATGGAGGGATTTGCCTGCTTTGCTCATTTTCATGGCAACCACAGCTGGAGATACCTCTTCGTATATCTCTGCTGCACTTTTCGAAACAGGTGTAGGGGATCTGTCAGGTTGCTCAGCACGCTCTCGCGTTGTTTTTCCGTCTCGCCTTGATATCTCTACGTCCATTGTATCCTCCAAACCTTTTACGACTATTTTACCAACGGGCGATCTCTTCCCTAGGAAATGCGAATCGGCGAAGGAGATATTGGAATGGCTATTCCAACTGCTGAACCGAATTGGCAAGCAGCCGACGCATCAATGCTCTGCCGAACGGAGTTCGCAAAATGTCAAAACAACAGAGGCTTCATCGAAGAAGCGCTCGGGAAAGCCTACTCCAATCGGTTTCGAGAAAAGTTGGAGAAGGAGTGCGGCATTTTTCAGACAAAATCAAAGGGGGAAATTCAAAGGGCAGTCGAAACTAATGTGGGGCTTTGCCTAACAGTGCAAAGAGTGACTCACTATCATCAAACTCCGAAGCCTCGTTCCACTTCTCATATCCGCATCGCTCACACCGGTGCAGTATCCTTGCTCCCTGTAATCCACTTCCAGTCTTTGGTTTGAGCTGAATAGGTTTCATCGGACCGTGACACTCTGCCGCCCTGTCACCGGGATGTACGTCCACATGGAGGCTATAGAGGCATTTGAAGCAGTGGTTTGTGTAACCGTTTCCGCTAACGGAGGCTCCGCAATGGCAACAGGTAAAGTCCTCAATGGTTCTTTGGAATTTCTTCGTCACAGGGCGACACTCTATCAATTCTCTAGAGGAATGCCACGAAGTGGTCCTCCTATTGTAGCAATGAGCGAGCGTTTCCTGGTGTCTGATTTGCTTGAGCGAGGATGGCCACGTTCATCTCTGAGAGCACCTGTTTACGAACCGCAGATGCCATCTCTTGAGCGGCCTTGATATCGCCTATTTTTAAAGCACTGCCTTCGATCTCTTCAGGACTTGGGGCTCGGGGAGGGAGGGATGCCAGTACGCGGTCTCCTACATAATCACCGCCGTCGCCCTCCTCCTCACCTGATATCAGTGAAACTATTGGTCCTTCGCCAATCATGTAGGCCACAAATGAGGAGAACCCTAATGAATCTTGTTTTGGGTGGTGATTGCACGTTGCTGAATCTTGAAGAGAAGAAAGTCCGTATGAGAATACCATCACTACAACACTCCGTGTATTGCCCAACCAATGGCGCGGAATCCGGAAATTTTATTGGTGGGCATAATAGAGAAGAACGGCTGAAAAGGGGAAAAGTTAAGTGAAAAGTGAACGGGTGGGGAATACTAGAGCGTATGCCAGAAGTAATAGCGTGAATTGCCATTACCTCTGAGGATCGATCTAGGAAAATTTCTGAAATTCTTCTACCAGCTTATCAGCCTGATAGGTGACGATATATCGGGCTCCTTGGGTGATAAGAGAGGAAATTGTACTTTTCAGGAGGAAGTTCGGAGCCCCTATTTTTGCTTCCAATTCAATAAGTAGCTGATGTTCTCCGCTGGTGATAAACGCTCCAAATTGCTGTCCAGGAAAACTTTGAACGGCTGTTCTGAGGAGATCGCTATACGCAATGCCGGGTTTTATAAGAGCAAGATCAGCCCCTCCGGACTGCTCATCTGAAAGAAGCGTTAGAGCGAGATCGGTATCGTACTGCGCAATCTGATACTCGTGTTTATCTACCTGCGGCCGCATCGCTTCAGAGGAACGAAATGGAGAGTAAAGAGGAGACGCAAATTTAGCGGTTTGTGAAATGATCACAGGCGCTGCCCCGAACTCTGTTAGCGACCATTCTCGAAGAGTCTTGGAGAAGTGAGGAATCATTGCGCTTGGCATTAAAGCTTTTGCGCCGGAGTTGAGATAGAGTGCAGCTTGCTTCAGGAGGTGATCGCTCGTCTGCTGGCAATCGCCATTAATACGGCAGTGAGAATCAACCGTGTACTGACAGACGCAGAGATCCGATACCGTAAGGAGATCTGGATAATGCTCGGAAATAGTTCGCAGAGCTTCGGGAATGATCCCTTCTGGATCGAGACTTGAGGCGGCATTTGAGCTCTTCTCGCAACCGAGCTCATATAATACGAGTCCTCCTAATCCTAGAGTTGTTGCTCGATGTGCTGCGCCTATCACATCATCCATTCCGTAAGCAATGGAAAAGAATGGTGGAAGGGTCGACGTGTTTCGGAGTGTCTCTCGAGCAACGAATACCGGCCAAAGAAAATGGTCGGCATTGAGCGAAAGATTGCGATCTGATTCTTCTGAGGGCACTATTTTCTCTTAAAGGATTATTACACCAAATGTCTGAAATTCCGTTTGCTCACTTACATCTCCATACACAATACAGCCTTCTTGATGGCTTGAATAGAATTGACGAAGTATTAAAACGGGCCGCCGGACTTTCTCAGCCTGCCATTGCGATAACCGACCATGGTAACATGCACGGGGCCGTGCAGTTCTATTCGAGTGCTCAGAAAGCCGGAATTAAGCCAATAATCGGCTGCGAGCTATATGTCACTTCCGGTTCTCGATTTGACAAAATTCCTGTAGGGCACGGTGGAGAGGGGAGTTATCATCTCACCGTTCTCGCTGCATCTAAAGAGGGGTACAAGAATCTTTGCCGACTAGTTTCGCTGGCTTATCGAGAGGGCTTTTACTTTAAGCCTCGTGTCGACCACGAGCTGCTCCAAAGATATAGCGATGGGCTCATTGTCCTTAGTGGGTGTCTTGGGAGTGAACTCGGCCAGGCCGCGCTCAATGAGCAGCTCGATGTTGCCCGAGAGAGGGTGGATTTCTATGCAAAAACGTTCGGGGATCGGTATTACCTTGAGGTTCAGCCTCACCCAATAGCCGAACAGCGAAAGCTCAATAGCTTGGTGTCAGAGCTCGCAAGAGACAAAGGGATTCCGATCGTTGCCTCAACTGATTGTCACTACCTCTCTGCAGATGATCACTTCGCCCAAGAAGTGCTGATGTGCATCTCCACCGGAAAGCAGATTACCGACCCTGACCGTATCCGCCATGTTGGTCTCACGCTCCACCTCAAAACTGGAACGGAGATGTACAAAGAGTTTGGTGATTTTAAGTATGTTGATGAAGCGCTTCGAAATACCGTGGAGATCGGAGAACGTTGCAATGTAGAGTTTGATTTCTCTACCTACTACATGCCGAAGTTCGACCCTCCTAAGGGGAAGACTCTGGAAGAGTTGATGGAGCAGGATGCTCGGGAAGGGTTGCTGACTCGCTTAGAGCTCATTCGCCAGGGGAAGGACGATTTTTCAGAGCAGCCATACTGGGACCGTTTAGACGAAGAGCTTGCGCTCATTAACAAAATGGGTTTTGCGGGATACTTTCTCGTTGTCTCTGACTTTATCGTCTGGGCGAAGGAGAACAATATTCCGGTTGGTCCGGGAAGGGGAAGCGCGGCTGGTTCCCTTGTTGCGTACGCGTTGCAAATCACTGAACTGGACCCGATTGAGCACAAACTCCTCTTTGAGCGATTCCTCAATCCTGAGCGGGTATCGCTTCCTGATATCGACGTCGATTTCTGTATCAATGGACGTGATAAGGTCATTCATTACGTCGTAGACAAGTACGGAAAAGAAAACGTGGCGCAAATTGCTACGTTTGGAACCTTGAAGGCAAAGGCGGCGATTAAGGATGTCGGGCGAGCGTTGGGAAAGAGCTATGCGGAAACCGACAAGGTGGCCCAACTTGTTCCCGCGCCTCGACAAGGTTTCGATTTTTCGCTCGAAGAAGCGATAAAAATGGAGCCGAAGCTTAAGGCATATGCCGAGAGCGAGGGGGAGGAGCTTATAACGCTCGCGATGAAAGTCGAAGGGTTAACACGTCACTCTTCGACTCACGCGGCCGGTGTTGTAATTGGAGATAGACCGCTTACTGAATTCCTTCCAATGATGGTTGATAAGGAAGGGAATGATGTAACCCAGTTCTCAATGAAGGATGTTGAGAAGATTGGGCTCGTGAAGTTCGACTTTTTAGGACTAAAAACTCTAACTGTTATTTATACAGCTCTTCGTCTTATTTCTGAAGGGAGAGGGGAGGATGTGGATCTCTCGTCTCTTCCACTCAATGATAAAGCGACATACGAAATGCTCTGTGCCGGAAAGACTACAGGAGTGTTCCAACTTGAATCTTCTGGAATTACCGAGATGACGATGAGATTGAAACCTACAGGGTTTGATGATCTCGTCGCTATCCTTGCCCTTTATCGACCAGGCCCGCTCGATTCCGGGATGGCCGAGCACTACATAGAACGGAAGAACGGTCGAGAAGAAACTGAATATCTCCACCCGTTGATGGAGGATATCCTCGCAGATACTTACGGAATTATCCTTTACCAAGAACAGATCATGCAACTCGCAAGAGAGCTTGCTGGGTATTCGCTTGCAGAAGCGGACCTCCTTCGACGGGCGATGGGGAAGAAAATTCCGGAGGAAATGGCCGCTCAGCGTACTCGGTTTATGGAGGGAGCACTCGAGAAAAAAATCGACGAGAAAGCCGCCAAAGAGATCTTCGATCAAATGGAAACCTTTGCACGTTATGGTTTTAACCGAAGTCATTCGGCCGCGTACGCACTTATCTCCTTCCAGACTGCTTACTTAAAGGCGCATTTTCCTGTTGAGTTTATGGCGGCGCTTATGTCGCTTGAGATGGATGATAGCGACAAAACCTTAAAGAATCTTAACGAGTGTCGTAAGCAGAAGATAACGGTACTCCCTCCGGATGTAAATCTCAGTCTTTCTGACTTTTCGGTTCAGGAGAGTTGTATTCGATACGGTTTGTCGGCGGTCAAAGGAGTTGGCGAAAAGGCGGTAGAGGTCGTCGTCGCGGCTCGTAGCGAAGGAGGAGAGTTTCAGTCGCTTGAAGATTTCGTTGAGCGAGTTGATCTGAAGACTATTAACCGGAGGGTATTGGAAAGTTTTGTGAAGTGTGGAGCGTTTGATTCTTGTGGTGAGAATAGACGCTCAATGTTTGAACGGCTTGATGATGTCATTCGCGCAGGGCAGCTTTTGCAGCGAGAACAAGACACGAATCAGATCGGACTATTTGGCGGTGATGAGGTCATGCAATCTATACCGCGAAAGTCGATAAATCATCCAGAATGGCCGACCAACAAGCGACTCGCCTTTGAACGCGAAGCGCTTGGATTCTATATCTCTGGACATCCTCTCTCTAAGTACACAGAAATGTTATTGAGCATCGGTGCCCGTCCGGTTGGTGAGTTGAAGAAACTGGCAACTGGCTCTCAAGTGCGGGTTGGTGGAGTGATAACGGCTCTTCGTTTGCGAAACACCAAGAAGGGGGATCGCTACGCATCATTTCTCTTCGAAGACCCTTCTGGTTCGATTGATTCCATCGCCTGGCCGGATACCTATCGCAATATCGCGAGTCTCATGGTTGCAGATGAACCACTGGTTGCTACTGGTCGCCTCGATATTACCGATGAGCGTGCCAACTTCATAGTTGATTCGATGGAGTCGATATTTGACTGTCGTGAAAAGTCTGCAAGTAAAGGGGTGATGAAACTGTCACAGAAAGAGCCTACCAAGGAACGTTTGCAGGCCTTGGTTGGGATGTTTGCGAGTTATCCAGGGGACTGTCCGATTGAGATGATGATTGAGTTTGAAACTGGGGAGATTGCAATTCAACTGAAAGATGAGAATGAAAACCCAATCCTCGTTCAAATTACGGAGGATCTCTGTGATGAAGCAGAACAGATCTTTGGTCGCCCAGTGTTAAGCTTTCAATCTTGAGCGTTCTCAGCGCCTTGGCTGTAGCCCGAATTATTTCATTTCTGGAAGATTATTGAAGTCGAGCGCCTGTTCTCTCGTTAAAAGCAGATCTTTCAGTGAGCTGATGAGTGAGCGAGTTGCATTGTAGGTCTCAAAGCTAACATTTAAGAGGGTAGAGGTTTCAAGTTCGCTTAGTCGCTTACGCGCTACCTGCTCGTGAACTTGGGCGAGCAGTTTGTCGTAGGAACGCTTATTTTGCTGTAAAACATCAAGAAGCGCTTCAAATTGCGAGTGCTCTGAGTGAGCGATGCAAATATGATCAAGAGCTAAATACAGCTCTCTCGTTTGTCCGCGAATCCTATCTAGTAACCCTAAGAGAATATCGTTCGCAGACCGTTCGAAATCTCGCAAATTGTGGTGGATGTCTTTTAAGGCCTTTGCTGAGAGCACAGCGCTCCGAACGCACAGAGTCAACTGTACTATTCGATTCGCCTCTTCTTCCGCAAGTTTCTCTCCATGCAGAGCAAGAGAGTAGTTTACGAGTTCGCCCTCTAACTCTTTAATTTCTTCGTATTGTTCTATGTATGGATTGGAGTACCCGGTCGAAGCTCGCGCTTCTTCTGCGAACTTAAAGAGACTATCACGTATCCCGAGTGTTCTCAGGTTGAAGGTGAGTACCTTCTGGAGCAGTCTCCGAACGTCGTTGCTAAGCGCTTCCAGTGAGGCCTCAGGAATCTCTGTTCCGACCTTTGAAATATAGCGTGCGTGATGTATTTGTGTTTCTGGAAACATCCGCTGTAAAAATCGGGCGAGTGTTCCGAGAAAAGGTGCAACGATGATAATCCCCAAAAGGTTAAACGTGCTATGAAAGAGAACGAGCACGAAGAGTGGATCTTCGAAATGAAGGATATCGACGAAGAATCCAAGCAGTGGGAAGAGGAGGAGGAGAGCAATAAGATCGGATATGACATTGAAGGAAACATGACCATAGGCGACTTGCTTTTTGGGGGCTGAACCTCCGAGTGAACCGAGTATGGCGGTAATTGTTGTGCCGAGATCTGCCCCGACAACCATTGCCCCTGCTGCAGGTAGGGAAAGTACACCAGCATGTAAAGCGCTAAGAACAATAACCATCGTTGCCGAGCTGGATTGAATGAGGGCCGTGAGCCCAAGTCCAATGGGGAAAAAAAGGTAGGGGTGGAGATTCTTGTAGGAAGCGAGATTGAACACTGTTGTGAGTTCAACGATGCCTCCCTTCATATAGCTTAATCCCAGAAAGAGAAATCCAAATCCAACGAGAAACTTGCTTATTTCAAGCTCTCGCTCTCTCTTCAAGAAAAAAGTAATTCCAAGGCTTCCAACGGCAATGCAAGGCAGAGCAAATGACTCAATGTCTACTCGGAACCCTAAGCTTGCCACAATCCATCCGGTAAAAGTCGTGCCGAAGTTTGAGCCAAGAACTACTCCAAGGGCGTTGTTGAGAGTCATTATCCCAGCGCCCACGAAGGCGAGTAACATGAGGGTTACCACCGAGCTACTCTGGAGCATCGCCGTTGCGATCGTCCCGGAAACAATTCCCTGGAGGGGTGACTTAGTGTGATCACGTAAAAAGCGTTTAAAGGATGATCCGGCAAGTTCACGAAGAGCCTGCTCGACGAAGTGCATTCCAAAGAGGAAAATTCCAAGCCCACCAAGCAGTGCCCACAAATCGAACGATGTTGACCCATTTCCCATCAAAAAAGGGTATACGAATACTGGATATGCTGGAAGTAATTTGCCCGGTGTCGGAAGGATGAAATTTTATCGGCTCTTTCGGAGTAGCGTCCTGAGGAGCGAATAAAATAGAAATTCGATTCCCTTCAACGTTCAAGTACTCGGCTGAACCACAAGAGTGCTTCTTCAAACCGACCCGTAAGCCGTGGAGGGCTTCCAAGGATAACAATTCCTGTGGAATTCATACCTATGGTATCGCTTTCCTTGCGGAGATTTAGCCGTAAGTGCACGGTGTTCGGAACCTTCATCTCCTCAATGGCCTTGAGGAGGAGCTCTGATCGTCCCCGTGCTACCACCGGGTACCACACCAGGTAAATTCCAGAGGAGAATTTTTTAAGGCATGCCTTCAGAAGGGCAGGAACGAGCTCATACTCTTCGAGACGTTCGTAAGAGGGATCGATCAGGATAAGGCCTCGTCGTTCCTTTGGTGGAAGGTAGTTTGGTAGGTGCTGGTAGCTATCCTGTTTATGAATTTGAAATCGCCTATCTTTACCACGCCACTCCTTCAGTTTTTCGACTTCTCTCGGGTGTAGCTCAAATAGGGTTGCACGATCCTCATTTCGCATCAGTGATTGTGTCCAAGCTGGAGAGCCGGGGTAGACCTTTCCCCTAGGTAGCTTTTTGCTCATCTGAGCGAGGTGGGTATGCCACTCTTTAACTGTATCGGGGACCTCTTCAGGGCTACACTCGATTGCTTTAAGCACCTTTTCGATACCGTCGGTGGCCTCCCCTGTTTTTCTACTCTCAACACTACTGAGATCGTAAACTCCCGCACCGGCATTGCCATCGAATATGTGAAATGGGGTGTCCTTTCTCAGGAGAGATCGCAGTATGGAGAATAAGCAGAAATGTTTGAGTACATCCGAAGCATTTCCCGCGTGATATCCGTGTTGATAGCTAAGCATTTCAGGAGCCAAACAGTACCAAACAGTGCCTAGTGTGGCGACAACTTAATTCTTGCCGGTTTCAACAGGAGCCACACTTTTCGCCGTAGGCGAATACCCCCGGAGGGACAACACAGCTTGGCTAGTGGTTCTTTAAGTTGGCTTTTGCCAACAGGTAAAAATTATACTAGCCGCCAATGAAGATGCCCGCTTCTCACGGTCAACAGCTGAACG
>JAGRAT010000009.1 GCA_020434495.1 Bdellovibrionales bacterium
TCATAGGGGTTGGAACCACCTTTTATTTTACCCTTGAGTTTCAAATTGCCAACAATCTAAAAGAATCAGCCGTGCTGCAAGGTGCAGAGTTACAAGAAGGGGAGCATGGGGAAGCACTGCACATCCTTGTTGCTGAGGATAATCACATAAATCAAGAACTCATTCGACGACTTCTGCAAAGAAGGGGGCACGCCGTGACAATAGCTTGCGATGGTAATGAGACGATAAGTCAATTTCAGAGCGGAAGTTTCGATGTCATACTGATGGACATTCAGATGCCAAACCTCGGTGGAATAGAAGCCACTGAGCAGATACGAAAGCTGGAACGAGAAAGGGGAGGACATATTCCTATTATCGCGCTCACTGCGAATGCTATGTATGGGGATAGGGAGAGATACCTCGCGAAAGGAATGGACGAGTATATTTCAAAGCCGATTAAGAAAGAACTTCTTGATGAGATGCTGGACAGGGTTTCAAAACGGCAATTTCTTGAGAAAGCGAATAGTTGAGTACAAGACTCGAGTAACAATTTCCCATCTACCGAAACAGAGTGTAGGCATTATCCCTTAAGCTCCCTAAAACCACTCATCCCTAATGCGCATTTGCCCGTGGATCTTCGCATTTCCGCCTGCTCTTATGCTACCATTCCGGTCGGGTCGGCAGCGGGCTTTTGAGTTTATACTGCTATGTTGACCTATCAGGAGTATCCAATGAATTTGTTTCAATTTTACCGTAAGAACTTTGTATTTCTTCTGGCTGCAGTTTGGCTTCCAACTTGTGTAGTGCTAGCTGAACCGCCAGTGCTTCAGTCTTGCGCTCTCGTGTCTTCTGCCGTAGTGAGCATTGATGTTCCAAAGAGCATTACCGATAATAATACTGTCGAATCCACTATATTGGTAAGTGGTGAACCTACGATTCTGACGGATGTCGATCTCAACCTGAACATCAATCATACCTTTGCTGGTGACTTGGAGATTACGCTCATTTCACCATTGGGTACTGAAGTGGTGGTTGTGACTGACGTTGGAGGGGCGAATGATGATGTTTTCACCGGAACTCTTTTTGATGATCAAGCAACTGATGCAGCAGTAAATTTTGTCTTCCAGAACCTAGTTCCTGTATCCACCCTTATTCCTGAAGGAGCCCTGGGTGCCTTCACCGGCGAGGATCCAAATGGAACATGGACGTTGCGTATCTTCGATGACGCAGGGGGAGACATTGGAACACTGAATAGTTGGGGTCTTACTTTCTCATCTTGTAGTGATAATCAACCAGCAAATGCGGACCTGATAGAACTTTCGGAGGAGCCGGCAATCTTGGTAGTTGACGGGTCTCCAATACAACGGACCTTGGAGGTGAGTTCGGCTCGTGGGGAAATCTGCTCTATGACGGCGAGTATTAGCATTCCGCATACTTTCCCTTCAGATCTCGATATTTTTCTCACCTCACCTGAAGGAACTGTCATTCCCCTTACAACCGACAACGGTGGAAGCAACGATGACTGTTTTGCAGGAACAACGTTCACCGATGCACCGGGAGTTCTTCCCGTATCCGATCAAACCTATGCAGTTGGTGTTGTCGTTCCTCAGGTAGTTCCAGAGGGCGCGATGTCAGCGTTCGTTGGTGAGAATCCGAATGGAGTATGGACTCTTGACGTTGCAGATGATGCCATGAGTGATTCTGGCACCCTCATGAGTTGGGGCATTTCTATCCAAACTTGTGACACCGATTCTGACGGCGATGGAGTAATTGATGGTGATGACAATTGCCCCTCCGATACGAACCCTACCCAGACGGACCAAGATGCGGATGGAGCTGGAGATGCGTGCGATATCTGTCCCTCTGATGCGGCAAAAGTAGCGCTCGGCATCTGCGGTTGCGGAGTAGCGGATACTGACACCGATGCTGATGGCACTGCTGACTGTAATGACCTCTGTTCGGCTGACCCAAGCAAAACCGATGCCGGAATCTGTGGCTGTGGAATTGCTGACATTGACTCTGACCAAAGTGGAATTGTTGATTGTCTCTTTGGACAAGAGATCTCGAAGCAGACGTCCGACATCAAGTCCCGGGCGCAGGCACTGAAGTACGCTCAGAATAAGAAACAGCAGAAGAGTGTTCGAACAGAATTGAACGCCATTCTTGGACTCATTGATGAACTTTCACAGTACTTGAATACGAACGCATCATCTCTAGTATTTGCAGAGGGTGTTTCTCTCGAGTCCACTAACACTTTAACTTCTCGTCTCAGTAAGCAGATGAAGCAGCTGAGGAAGAAGTTAAAGCGGTCAAGGCCGCTCTTCAACAGAGGAAAAAAGAAGGTGGTGAAAACTGCTGGTAGTGTCGACTCAGCGCTAAACGGCTGACCGACGCGCATTCTTAAAAATTGAGAGACGTGCAATGGCCGTCTCTCAATTCGGGTCACTTTGGGAAAAGCAAGTTCACCTGCTCTGTCCGTATTCTCAGAATTTCAGCTATTGACTCGACTGATACCTCTGCGCCGATAGCTTCCATTTGTTGTTCAAGAAGGAGTCTCTGAGTTAGACCTCGCAGAAAGCTGGATGCTTCCTGTTTCGCCTTTGAATATAACATATCAGATTTTTCTGCGGGTTGGTGCTGCCGAGAGAGCTCGAGCAGGGACTTCATCCCAACTTGCCGTGCAGCGGTAATAAATGTGGTCAATCCTCTTTGCACGTTCAGTACCTTCTCTGCGAAATCAGCTTGTCGCATCGGGACGGTGGAGAGCTCAAAGTTGTTTATTCTCCGCATCTCGTATTCGTAAGTAGCGGCTGTGTTCGGCTCTACCGGGCCTGGCACTTTCGTAAATGCTTTGGAAACCCGATCAAATAGCTCCCTCGGGTTCACTAGTCTGTTCGCCCATTCGAAGTCAGGTCCATTCGGTGCGGAGGAGGGAGGGGACAGCTCTATAACAAGTTGCTGCCCGAATTGTAGTAGAGGTTCTATTCGTTTTGCCTGAAGTTTGCTCGCACTGAGTATGTAGCCAGGAACAAAATCTATAAACTCGTTCCCAGCTAAAAAGAATCTCGATAGGGCTATGATGCGATTGATTTGAACCTCGGGGGAGGGATTTTCAAAATCAGTTTCTCCAAGCGGGGATAGAATGGGTCCAATGTTCTCCAACGCAAGAAGATGAGTGATTACATAATCGTGCTCCTGTGATTTGTCGCATTCTCCATTAAGCGCTAGTTCAAGTAGACGGACACCTTGGTCGCGAAACCCCAAGCGAGCTTCATGATCTGCTGCACTCATTAAGGCCTCCTTCCACCCACACACGGTTGGCGCTTCCTTGGAGAAATAGACCAAGTTGGAGAGCCCGATATGTTCAGACCAAGGAAGGTAGAGCTCTCGGCACCCCGAATAAGCAGCTAATCTTAGCATCCCCAGACGAGCTTTTAACAGGTGGGTCGAAGAGCCATAAGTAGTCTCTGCATGGTCTGCTAAGGACCAGGCCGCTTCCGCAAGCTTGAGTCCACCATCAAAATCTCTGTCTTTGAACATTTCTCCCGCCAGTATGCTATAAGCAAGCGGTGCTAAATTGAGCGCATGTTTGTAGTCTTCAGCGGTATAGTTGGGAGAGGGTT
Organism: Bdellovibrionales bacterium; assembly: GCA_020434495.1. Classification (GTDB taxonomy): domain Bacteria; phylum Bdellovibrionota_C; class UBA2361; order UBA2361; family RFPC01; genus RFPC01. The sequence continues at coordinate 3,603 of JAGRAT010000009.1, forward strand.
CCTCAACAGAGTCCAGGATGCGCTTGATTGATTGGGCAAAGAGAATTTTCAGCGATTTTTGAAATTCAGCTATTGGCTCATCTGCATGAATCATAACTTTACAAAAGGGGCCAAGTAATTCCGGAGGAGCCGAATTAATGCCATCCTCCACAACCTGGGCCGTGACTTTTCGTAAGTGTTCTCGGTCTACCTCATGAGCTCTCCCAGAATTAAACATGAGAGTAATATCGTGCAATTGCTTCGCTAAGGAGGGGGCGGGACGGATTGGTTCTATTGGTAAGGGCTTTTCTGGACTGCCAATGTCATCGACGAGTTCGAGTAGCTCATTGGCGACTGCGCATCCCTTTAGGGTAAGTGCAGTGGGGGAATCGAATCCCAATGAGATCCAAGCAGCGTACGCCGCAGCACTGTCAAGCATTCTACTTGTCGCTCTGTCCATCATGAGAAGGGTGTTCCTTAAATCGTGCGGTATTCTTGAATTCAGTAAATAGGAGAATTTCTATCTATGCAAATTAATTGCATTACTAAAATCATCAAAGGGAATTTGAAGGTGCCAGTAACTCCGGAGACAGGTTTTGGGCAGTCCTGGCTCACTGAATTTATTGCTGATTCTGAGTTCTAGAGATTCTCTCACGCCACGAGACTTGACTCTTTCGCCGGTAAATTGGCGAAAGTCGGAAACTAGGAAGAGGTGATGGTTGGAGCCTTCTCCAATAGCCACCACCACGGTTTGACCTTGCGTTTAGAGCGCTCCAGAATTGCTTCAGCGGCCCAAGTTGAGATCATCTGTTCAACCTCGTCAATGGAATCAGTCACTTTTAAAATGTCACAATCATTCGCACTTATGGTTTCATTCTTGAGCAGCGTATATTCAAGGAAAGAGATGAGAGGCTGCCAGTAATCCGAGCCAAAGAGGATCAGGGGGAAATGAGTAATTTTCTGTGTTTGAATAAGGGTTGCAGTTTCAAACACCTCATCGAGGGTTCCAAAGCCTCCTGGAAAGGCGATAAACGCTGAAGAGTATTTCAGCAACATGACCTTCCGAACAAAGAAGTGTTCGAACTCTACCCAGTGATCAAGGTATGGGTTCGGCTGCTGTTCCTTCGGCAATTTGATATTACAGCCAACCGATAGCCCTCCGCCTTCTCTTGCTCCTCGGTTTGCAGCTTCCATTATTCCCGGGCCACCACCGGTCATAATCGTTAGGCCGCTCTTCGCCAAGCGCTTGGCAGTTTCTTGAGCTTCTTTATAGTGGGGATGATCTTCCAAAAAACGGGCTGAGCCGAATATGGTGACGCAGGGCCCTAAGAAGTGAAATGTACGAAAGCCCTTGATAAACTCATACGAAATGCCGAGGACACGATAGAGTTCTTGGAATCGGGATCTTGGGCCGGCGAGAAACCTCTGCTCACGGAATGATGCGTTCAACTTCCCCCAGAGCTCTGCCAGTTCGTGATTTATTCTATCGTTCATCAACCGCCTTCGTTTGTAGTGCATTGAGCCACTCTTCAGGAGGCGGAATAATTTTTCGTTTATCCAAATCCATCACCGCTAGGGTGAACACTGCTTCACATGCTATAGTATCATCTGGAAGCCGCATTACCTGTGAAAGCGTCCCGATCTTGCCCCTGTAATCATTCATCTGGGTCTCTATAACTATTTCGGTACGTGGCAAGAGCTCTTTCTTGAATTTGAGTGTGACACCGAGGATCACTGGCCCAATCCTGGTTGATTGAATCTTCCCTAGGTCATATCCGTGGGCGGTGATGAGATCCCAACGTGCCTCCTCAAATAGTTCAAGGTAGCGAGCATTGTTTACGTGACCAAATGAGTCGAGAAGGGTTTCTCGGACGACAACTGTGTATTTATGCATAGCTTAAATCTTTAACCGCTGGGGCGTGGTATTCGACGTTCCCAGTTTGAAAAATTCTTGTAACATACTGTAACTACAGTGTTTCCTACCTCAAGGTTTTTATCTTAAGCCCCAACTTTTTGTTAACTTATTTCAGTATTTCAATGAGTTAGGAAATTCTCGGGTGCTAAGACCAGATTCAGATAATAGAAGAGTTCTCACCAACTCTACGGCAACTGCAGCGGAAGACACCACCCCGTTTCGTGGTGTTCGACTCGCGCTGCTCGATGACCCGAATTCGACCGTTGTAACTTCCAATCTTGACCAACTCCCGGAAGGTCGACAAGAGTCAGCAAAAGCTCGGCGCAGTTTTGAGCTTGAACCATCCGTGACTCGAGAAGAAGCTGACCAACTTCTTACCACGATGCTTAAGAAGCATTACTTCCGTGCTTGGATTGGTTTTCGGGGAGCTGTGCTCAGAAACGATGATGCGTGTCTTTCGGCGCTAAGGAATCTCTCCCAAAAAGAAGGCTCGGAAGTAGTAAAGGTATTTCAAGCGCTCAACTTTTCGGATGAGCTAAAAAGAAAGGAAGCTATAGAATTTCTGGTTGCTTCTTACCCAGAAGAGACCCTGAAAAGCGTGCACAATCTTGCTCTTCGAACTGACGGAGAAAAGCGAAGTTTCTACCTGAGTGCTGCTAAACATGTCTCTACTACAATTGCAACTCATCCGAATCTCTGCTCTGGCTTGAATGATGGGCTAAAGGTTGAGATTTGTCACGTACTCGCGGCAAGCTGCCCTCGGGAGCTTTCGGAAAGCTATGAGCAGTTTGAAATACATGATGAACCAAACAGACGATCACACTTATCTATCATTCTCAATAAGGATGAGACCGCAGCGTTAGATAACTATGAGCAATTTGCGATCTCTGACCCATCAATTCATGGAGAGCTCATTGCTCGATGCGCACCAACCCATCCTTGGAAGGTGTTTGAAGCGTTACCGAAACTGGGTATAGAGGATGATTTTCTCCTTTCCACTTTAGCGATAGCTTGTGCTGAGAGAGATCCCACTCGCGTACTTGCTGAGTACTCTTCTTTCGGAATAGGAGACCCTCAAGAAACAGTTCGGGTAGGAAAAGCATTGGCGCGAATCGCTCCTGAGCAGACTGCGATAAGCTTTCCCAAGCTCGGGATTACCGATGTTGATAATGCAATTGAAGTTGCAATGGCCTGTGGCGAGCAGGATGTACAAATTGCTCGTGATAATATTGCCCGGTTCAATCTTCCAAAGGAGGTGGAGCTTGCTCTACGACGAAGGTTCGCTCTGCAAGAGCTTGAGACTGATCCATTCCATGTTCTCGCGCATATTCACGAATTAGGAGAGGATCTTCCCCAGCAATCGCACTTTGAGATCCTCGCCGCATGTGCTGCTAAGAATACTGAAGGCCTCTTACAAGAATATCCACACCACGTTCTTCATGATAAGGAACTCCGTAACGAACTTCTCATGATCTGTGCAAATTCAGATGGGAAGAGTACGGCTAAACACTTCGCAGCCTTTGAGTTGCCAGAAAGTGAGAGAGGAATCCGTAAGCAGGCCGCTATTCTTTGTTGCTTGCAGAATCTTCCTGAGACTGTAGGCCGCTTAGTCAATTTCGGATTAGCTACTGACGAGCTCGGAGAGGTGAAGTCGGCCATTCGGGAACGCGGAGTCGCAAGTAATCCGTGGCTGCTCCTCGATGGGCTCGAATTCTTGGGAATTTCTAACCAAAAGGACCGGGTGCAACTGGCGGAAAGGCTTCTCGAGAGTAACGCAGAAAGATTTGCAAGTTCTTTCGATATGCTCGGTATAGCTGATGCTGATGAACGAAAAAGACTTTACCGAATGGTTGGTGAAAGAAGCATTTGGTCGGCGCTTCAACATGCCGCAAAGTTTGAGCTGACCGATGCTGAAGTGCAAACAGAGTTCGCAAATATCGCTGTAAAGACGAATCCGCATCGCCTTGCTGAGAGTTTGAATGGGCTAGGAGTCACAGATCAACATCTTCTATTCGAGGCAGTTAACGCTGCTGTTGAGAAAAATGCGGCTCGAGCGGCTCGAGAATTCTCAACGTATGGGCTCACTGACCCAGAACTCTGTAAGGCGATTTTCGGAAGCATTGCCGAAAAGAACCTCTGGGCAGCCATAGAGCACGCTGATGCCTTTCCGTTGCCAGATGATGACATTCAACGAGGATTGGTCGAGCGGGGAATCCGCTCTAATCCCATTCGGGTAGTACAACATATCCCAGGGCTTCAATTGAAAGACGGTGCAACAATTGCAAAGTTGGCGGAGGCGGTAGTCCGGAAAGATCTGGAAGTAGCACTCGCTCTCCTCCCGCAAGCTGGGATTCTTACAGAAGATCAGTTAATTGAAATGGTCGCAAAGGCAGCGAAGCGAGACTATCGAAAGACACTTCAATCACTTCAGGGGTTGCAGGAAGTTGACACGGGTACACTAGACAGGCTGCTTTTGGTCTCGAAAGCGCAGAATTCTCCAATGCGAGCGCTTGAAGAGCTTGCTGAAGCTCAGGTAGATCATCCCCGGACGGTTGCCCTTGTTTATCGGGAGGCAATTAAAAAGAACCAGGCAAAGGCAACGAGGCAGCTACTGAAAATTGAGGGGCTGAGTTTAGAAACTCGTAAGGCTGCACTTATAGAGTTGGCCGAGAAGACCATAACGGAAGCCGCAGCCAAACACGAAGAGTTTGGGATTACTGCCAATGCGGACAAGTATGATGTTATTAAGGTTGCAACTCGAGGCGATAAGTGGAAAGCCATCAACGCTGTTCATAACTTTAAGATTGCCGATCCAGAGATTCAAGCTGAAGTGAGTCTCGAGGCACTAGTCGATGATGCTGCTCTTACGGTCAAAAGGGTGCCGACAGTACTCAATATGCTTTCTGAGCAACCAGAGCTCCGTACCTTGGCATTCAGGAGAGCCTTAGAAGAGAACAGGGTTGAATCTGCTTATACCATCTCTGAAAGTAGTGGTCCAAAGATCGAGAGGGAGAGAACCAGAAAAGAAAAGCTAGAGCTATTTGATGCAGAACTCAGTGCTTTAAAAGCTCGAGTAGAAGAAGAGAGTCCAATTGCCAAACAGGTGAAGCTTCTTGAAGGAATTAGAAAGGCAAACTGCGCTCCTCAGCAAACCCTGGCTGACGCATTCGCTCAATTCGATGATGAAGGTGATACCTTCCTCTTCTCGTTGCTCAATGAAGCAGGAGAGACTTTTGGAGGGACAATAGTTTCTGAGCTTCCTTCAATTTATCGGGGAAAATCTCACATACCTGTCGAGGACTATCCGGTGATAAAGCTCTTTATCGAAAAGGGCTTTCGTGGTTTTAACGCGGGAACGTTTGCGGAAGTGCAGGAGGCATATCGCCATTCCCCGATTAGGGCCTCAAGGCTGCTCGACCAGTGGAAAGATGTTTCGGCAGCTATACTCTCCGGAGGAACTATTCCAGAAGCTATCTCAAAGAGTGGTGATTTTGCCTCATTTGTATATGCAGCCTATCGACCAGTGGGAATGAGTGAAAATGAGGTGCGTACCACCCTCAGAGAGGTGGAAGATCACACCGATCATCTCGCAGCGTATAACTACCGAAAGAAAGGGTACGAACTAAAGCTCAGTGAAGTTTCAGATATTCGTGTCAGGAAAGGAGCGGAGCTGGAGATCGCTGAGATCAAAGATATGGCAGAGATGGTCATCACTGCAGCTCAATCGAAACCTCCAGAGGAGAGTGAATTCCAGAGAATGCTAGTTCGAGCTGGGCAGGGAGCAGCCAATCAGATTGATGTTGCACTGTTTGTCAGCTACCTCGCGCATAACGATCCAGATGGTCGGATTCAGGAAATTGCCTCAGAACTTACTCGCCTGACCGCGGGACCAACGACTGATAAGAAAGCGTTTGAGATGGTCAGCAATCTTCATGAGCTTTTCTCCTCGGTGGTTACAGAAGTTGGAGACCTCCTTGCTGAAGAACAGATTGAAGGTGGCCGCTTAGAGTTTGGGGGGAAAATTGTTCGGCGAATAGCTCAGGAACTTCGAAAAGCTAATCCGGAAGAGTTGGAAGCTCGCGATATTCGTCTCTTCGTGAGCTCGAAGCTTGGACAGACTACCGCCTCTCAGTTTTCATTTGTGAAAAAGGAGATGAAGAAGTTCGTTGGAGATACCAGTAAAGCCTCCAAAGGAATTCGTGGATACTTGGCCAAGAATCCAGCTTCCTTCTTCGGTCGAGCAGGAGCGGGACTCTGTTCGGCAACCGATTTTGTGAGTTGGAATAGGAAGCATTATCTTCAAATGAACCTTGTGGATACTGACAATAATCGGGTTGTGGGGAATATTCAGCTACATATCTTTAAAGACCAGAATGGCAAGCGAGCTGTACTTGCCCGGCCAAATCCAACTGCGAAATTCATGCAAACGGTTGACACGAACGTCCTTGCAAGAGAGATAGTGAAGATCGTCTGGGAGTTTGCCGATGAAAACGACTTGGTGCCATATATGCCGGATCCAGGATTGAATGTGCTGCTCTCAAACAGATCTGAGCTTATTCCAGCACTGAAGACGTTTTTCGGGAAAGCGGTTTCAAATTCTGTAACCTGTTATCGAGAAGTTCGTTCAGGGAAGCAATATCCGTTAAAAAGGATTGCCGCTTAACTTGACTTTGTGAATCTCTTACACCGCGCTTTTCGGGTAGAGATAAGCTCCTCGTTTCTCTATGGCGCCAGCCTTAATAAGTGAACGAGCATGAATACGGAAAATGCTTTTTGCTGCCTCAGACGCACTCTTAAACCCAAGAATAAAGAGTGAAGCCTCAGCTAACTCTTTCTCTTCTATTCCGTAGGCGTGTTCAACCGTTTGAAGAATCGCGGCATCAATTTCATCTGGAGGAATAAGCTCTATCCGCTTAAGAGTATTTGGAAAATTGCTCCTGTCTCGGATAGGAACTCGCTCAATTTTTTCGCTGCGGTAGAAGAACTCCCCTCGCTGCACTACCATGCCCTGCTCTAACGCAAGAGTTACCGATTCTCCAAAACGATCATTTAGGCTCTTGGATTTCTGAGCATCCCCTCCGATCTTCCGGATTCGACGATACACTTCGTCCTCATGAACCGGAGATTCTATCGCAACGATCTCCTTAATGACGTTCGCCATCTCATTTGGGGCCACAGTATAAAGTGGACCTTCGAGATGAATTGGTACGGCGGCAAATGTGTATTCTGGACAAGTTGGTCCACGCACGAGGAGACCTTCGGAACGAGCGCGTTCAACCCTTCGCGAGGGCTGTTTCTTTGAGCTTGGCTTGTCACTCTCAGAAATCGCCTGTTCGATCCTTTCGAGGACAGAGTCAGCATTTCTCAAGAATTCAATTCCCCACTCCTGATGGATATTCCAGCCCATCCCGCGTAATACCTGTGGGACAAGACGCTCTCGGTCCCGAGAGGATGGCTTTGAGGAGTAATGATTCTGGTCAAGCATTACCCCGAGCACATAGCGCTCTGGGCTCTTTGGATCAACGATTGCGAGATCAATGTAACACCCGGCCGACCCAACATTCGTATGCACTAGGTATCCTCTTTCTTCAAGTCGGGTGCGCATTACTTGCTGCAAGGGTGTCTCCTGTGGTGTGCGATCTGCAATGTGACGAAAATTCAACTCCCTATCCCGAGCGAAGTGGAGATATCTTTGCAAATCCTCTACTCCACGAGCTTCCGTTCGTTTGAGATCGATCTCCTCAGGGTTAAAGCTGCAAAACACTTTACAACTATGCTTGGCACGAGTAACGAGGGTATTCAGTCTTCGTTCACCACCAACATCGTTTAGTGGGCCGAAGTTCATGGACATTCGGCTGTCAGGCTTGTTTTGATCTTTCGCAAAGCCGACGCTAATGAGGATGCTGTCTCGTTCGTCTCCTTGGATGTTTTCCAGACTTTTGACGAAAAATGGCTCATCTCGATTATGACGCTGCATGAATACATCAAGATCTCGATGCGCTGCACGAAGTGCTTCAACTTTCAGGTAGATGAGCTCTGCCTGCTCGGTATTGAATGTGGCAACACCTAAAGACTGTCCTGGGTGAGTTCTGGCATGCTCCAACACTGCTTGCGCAACCTGCTCAGCTTCTACCGAATTCGTACGAGTTTTTCCGCGGTCGTAGAGTCCCCCTTCCACCTTGTGGAAGGTGAGCCCCTTGGTTCCGTCATCCACTTCTGGACTTGGAAATACTTGTAGTGTGCCGTCATAGTAAGCAGCGTTCGAGAAAGCGATAAGGCTTGGATGTTTACTTCTAAAATGCCAATTCAGTCGAGTATTCGGTGCACCCTGTCGTGTCGCGAGATCGAGAACGCTCTCCACATTTGCAGTTCTGCTACTTGCCGATTCGGTATTGAGCTTGCCTCCCTCAAAGAATCGAGTAGGTGGTAACTGTTTGTTATCACCAACTACCACTATCTGCGTTCCACGCGCTATGGCTCCAAGTGCATCAGCCGGCCGTACCTGGCTTGCCTCATCGAACACCACGAGATCGAACTCGGTGAGGGCATCTGGAGGGAGAAACTTCGCTACCGATTGCGGACTCATCATGAAGACCGGTTTAATCGCTTGGATTGCGTTACCAGCATTTTGCATCATTTCCCGTACTGTCATGTGACGCGACGATTTTTCCATCTCACGTAGCAGAACGCCGAGTTGTCCTCCGGTGTTTACCCTGGGAAGGTTCTCCCAGTGGGACAGTGCAAGCTCCTCTGCGTGGTGCTGAAAGAGAGCCTCATCAAACTCTCTGAATCGAGCAATCTTCTCTTCATGGGAAATTCTCTCGAAGTTTTTTAACTCGGGATGATCTTCTCCCGCAGCCTTTAGGAGAGCGGAGAACCAGGCGTACTGAAGTGACTCTACGAGCCGTTCTCCAGAGTGCTCCCACCGATCTGCTTTCGGGAGCAGTGCAGTAAGCCCAACATTAGCCACTCGTTCGGCCAAACTGTTGTAAGCGACAAGCGCTTCAAGTTCAGCGGGCTGAGCATGGAGCCTATGAAAAACATCAGTCGAGTCTCGGAGAGAGTATTCGTCAAATGTCGCTCCAGTATCCTCAGGATACCCTAGAGCATCGATGACATCAGAGCGAAGAGCATCGAGCTGTTCAATCTCTTGCAAAAGCTGCTTGCACGTTCTGGGTAATCCTCTGAGGTGCTCTGGATCGCTTAGTGCCTTTAGCACCGGACCAAGATGAGGACCATGGGAAAATCGTTCAAAAAATGAATCTATCCACTGGTAAAGTGTTTCAACCTCTTGGAAGTTTGAGTTTCGTCCTACCCAATTTCGTTCCCCGAGCATCTCGCGAGCAACTGAACTCGCTGGGCCATCTAACATAATGCCTTGTTTTTTCGCCTCAATGAGTTCTCGAATTTTCGCTACTCGTTCTTCTGTCTTGGTGGGCGGGTGTGCCGCGTAAATGGATTTCTCTACCCTTATCGCCTCTCGGTAGTTACGAAATCGAAGGAACGGAAGAGCTTGATCGCCGTGCGTTTCGATTGCACGAGCAGCATCCTCTAGAGCATTGAGTGAAACGTCATTACTCCAAGCGCTCTCCTTAAAAACAGTTGCAAGCGTCCTTCTTGCTTCAGAGAAGGCTTTTCCTGACTCTATGAGGTGCTTTATGGATCGCTTTGCTCGCCAGTTTTCATGGGTAAGGTTTGCATCATCAGCTTGGTAACAGAGATGACCACCTTCCTCAACTTCTGCGAGAGCAGTGACGATGGTTCGTAGCTGCCGGAATGAGATATCCTTTTTCAGTCCGAGTTTTGTGGCAAGAGCTCCATAGCCCTCTTCAACCTGTGCAGCTGTTGTCACTGCTTCTTGAATTTGCGAGAAGACTCTTTCTTTATCGGTCAGAACAAGAGTGCTGAGCTGACTTCCATAAAAGGGATTGTCGAATGCTCTTCCGAATTCACGAACCCCTCGCTCGAGTCCTCGAACTTCAGAAAGTGCTCTCTGATAGTGATTCTTATCCCATCCTTTCATTTGGTCTGGGGTTATAGAGAGGCGTCCTGCTCCTGAGGTTCCAAGGGCAGCAAGTTCGCCGATTACCTCTTGTACGGTATATCCTGAGTTCCTCACCTCGGTGCCCATAACTTTGGCGTATGTGTTGAGTTCCTTCTTTAGGGCTTCGAGCTGTGGCGCAATTCCCTCTTTGACCGTTCTTTCAGGTTTACCGAGTTTTAGTGTTTCTTCGAGGTCGCGGAGGACCTCTTTTTTTGAGGTGCGGTGGCTATGGAGTTCGAGGCAAGCTTCCGATAATCCGAGTCGAACAAGGGAGTCATGAACGGCATCAAGAGCCGGCATCTTCTCGGCAACGAAGAGAACTTTTTTGCCCTCACCAAGGGCTGAAACGATTAAGTTTGTGATGGTTTGAGATTTTCCTGTCCCAGGTGGCCCCTGAATAACATGAATATTTGAATTTCCCGCTTCAAGAATGGCCCGTGTTTGTGAACTATCACAATCTAGTACCTGTGACATGCCTCCTGCCGGGGCGTAGTCGTCGACATTCTCACCGTCTGGGACGACCGGAGGTCTTACTGCAACGCCGCGACCGAGGAGATCCTGAATAGGGACTTTATCCCAGAGTTTGTCTTCTGCTGGCCAACGTTCTGGGGAGAGATCTTGATACATGACGTAGCGAGCGAAAGAGAAGAATCCGATGCTCATCTCATCGGCTTTAACCTCAAAATCTGGGTGATTGGATACCGCCTTCGCCACTTCGCTAAGGTAGTGTTCGACATGAAATGCTTCTTTCGCACCCATAGGTGGAATGACAATTCCGAAATCTTCTTTCAACTTGGTGCAGAGGGCTAAGTTTTCTGCGAGCTCGTCATCAAGCGCTTCTACGTAGTAGCGACTAGTAGCGTTCGCACGCTTTAGCTCTATAGGAATTGTGATGAGAGGACTTCTCCTCTCCTGGTTGCTCTCCTTATCTTTCCAATGGAGTGTGCCAAGGGTGAGAAAGAGAGTTTGAGATCCCTTGTCTCGAAGGTCCGAGATGGCCTCGCGTTCCGTTTTGACAAGTCGACTTTGTAGGTTTGCAGCGGTATGAGTAGTTTGTAAAACATTGTCGGTGGTATCGACTCTCTGTTGCTGTTCCGGCACAGGTACTGTGACTTGGTCTTCATCGGTTCCGTTTTGAGCTGTGCCACCCAATTTGGCGGCAAAGTACATCTTCTGTCGATCTTTCACGAGAGTTTTAAAAACTTCGGCAGTAAGCTCACCATCGATGGTCACCCCTTTTACACGAGACGGTCGCATATCCAGCATGGGGTTTCTGAGGGTGGTATCGATGAGTTCTCGACGACTCGCTTCCAAACGTGTTGCGATCAGCTGTTGAAAACCGTCGAGCCCTGTCTGTAGGGCCAATGGAGTGGCCTGCGTGTCAGTGTGAAGTTTCAGAGCTTCATCGAGCGGATTTGATACGGTTGCTTCAAATTGAAGAGCAATTGGCTCGTCTCGTGAAAGAAAAAAATTGGTAGCAACTTCAATAAATCTCTCTGAAACTCCGTGTTTTATTGCTTGTTCTTTAAAGTCTGATTCAGAAAATGCATTTCGCCGTAAGGTCTCACCGAGCTCTTTAACTCCGAGTAGTAACTCGTTAAAGAGCTCTTCTGTAAGGGGGAGTTGAAAGCTCTCCTCGACAGTCTTCATAGCTCGTTGTGCATCTGTAATGGTCTCTAAATCGCCATTTGTTATCGCTGCCTCATGTTCTCGGACGAACTGATAGGCTCGATCAAGACTTTCTGCTGAACCTTTAAGTTTGTTGTTGTAGGTCTGCTCAAGTTGGGCCGGATGTACAATTTGTAGTGGTTTCAGAACCTGAGCAATGGCAAGTTCGCCTTCTTCAAGCTGAGACGCAATGTGCTGGAGAAATCTTAGGGAGACTGCCTGAATAGCGAGCTGTTTCGAGATCGACTGCAACGCGGTATCTGTCGATTGGACCGGTTCGGTGCGCATCCTATCTGATGCGGCCTCTGTAGCTCTATTTTCCCCTAGGGTCACTGCTCTTTCCCCGCCATTTTCCGATACTCAGCTCTATCTGAACGAATGCCAATAGCCCCTATTAAATTAATAGGTTGGCGAATCTTAAGATAATTTTTCTCCCCTTTTCTTCCTTAAACTCTCTCTAGAGTAGCGGGCGAGTTTTGAGTAAGGCCTTGAAATCTCAAGTAATGAAAAGAAGTCAGCAAATCAGATGGGGTAAATGTTCATCATCCTCCTTGCGGAGAGCTCCCAGTGTCTGTCTGGAAATTTCTGGTGTTTAACACGGCGCTTACGCTCTCAAAAGGCTCAGAGCAAGGGCGGGAATTTGATTCGCCTGGGCGAGGACGGCAGCTCCCGCTTGTTGCAGGATATTTGTCTTTACGAGGGTAGCGCTTTCGCTTGCGATATCCGCATCTACTATCTGGCTTCGTGCCCGTTCGACATTTTCAGATCTGCTCGCGAGATTTCTAACAGCATAGGAGAGACGACTCTGCATTGCTCCGATACCCGCTCGTTCGGTTGAGATAGCATTGAGTGCATCACTCATGCTATCGAGTGCAAGACGAGAATCCTGCTGGGTAAGAAGACTAAACGGCGTAAGTTCTCCGCTGATAGAGGAATTGGCGAGGAATGCTGAAAACTGGTCTGCATCGGTATTTTGGTAGATTAAATCAAGAACACCATCTCCATCAAGATCGCGCATATGGAGACCCCGAAATATTGGAGTTTCTGCTCCGATAACAGTATCTGAAGCGGTAAAAGTCGCATCGCCGTTATTGAGATAAAAGTTAAAGGTTGAACCGTTTACCGTGACGAGATCCGTCAACCCATCGGAGTTTAAATCTGGAGCGGCGAAGATGGAGCCGCCACCGGTAAGACCTGCGATAGCTTGGCTGGCTCCAAAAGTTCCATTGCCGTTTCCTAAAGCTATCAGGTTTACATCTGCATAGTCTAAGTATCCATCATTGTTGAAATCCGCGAGCGTACCACCAGTTGATCCACCGCCTAGACCTACATCATAGAGCAATCCACCAGTGAACCCCCCAGTTCCATCACCGAGATGAACTGATATATCTCCATCGAGTACATTCCGAGCAACTAAATCGAGATAAGAGTCGCCGTTGAGGTCGCCTGCGAAGATAGCGTTCGGGCTCCCTCCGGTGCTCACAGAAGCGAGCTGTGTGAACGTTCCATCCTGATCGTTGAGGTAAACACGAACCTCTTGACTATTGGTTTCATCCGAGGTGAGGAGATCAGCGAATCCGTCATTATTGATATCAGCAGTTATTGTTAAGCCCCCACCGGAAAGCCCAAAGTATTCACTAAAAGTGAAGCTGCCGTCGCCGTTACCGAGATAAATTGCGGTTTCCGATCCAGCACCTGCTACTACGTCCAAATTTCCGTCGTTATTCAGATCAACGATACTCTGAATAGCCTTTGCAAAGCCTGGGTCTCCATTACTCCCGACAGCGGCCTGATAGGTTCCATCGCCATTTCCAGCCATAAATTGGAGACCTCCGAATTGGGCTCCGATGAGATCAACAATCCCGTCCCCGTTAAAGTCTGCGGCATCAACATCAGTTGTCGATGCTATCGCTAGGGAGGTACTTGGTGTGCCTTCAAATGTTCCATCTCCGACAGCGACGCCGAATTCTGACCCGATGGTGATAGAGAGGGCCCCATGATTTTCGCCCGAATCGGAGTACGAATTCTTGTCTACCTGCAACGATAGGGTATTCCGGCTTGCGAGAAGCGAGATGCCGTTAAAGCTCGTGGTAGTGGCAATACGTGAGTACTCATCGCGTAAGGCCTGAGCCTCAGCGTTAAGTGGCTCACGTTGCTCCGTGCGGTAAACTCCATTTGCAGATTGCTCGGCAAGTTCTTTGATCCGAGTTACGATTCCCGCGAGTTCGCTGAGTGCTCCCTCTGCGATGTTGAGCGCGCTAATTCCATCGTTCGCATTCCGAATGGCTTGATTATAAACTCTGCCGTCTGCCTTCAATGAAGAGGCAATCGCAAGTCCTGCCGCATCATCGCTGGCTCTATTGATTCTCTGTCCGGAGGAGAGACGTTCATACACACGGCTTAGGCGCGTGGACCCATCGTTCAGTCTTCGCTGAACAGCAAGCGCTGTCGAATTACTCTTTATCGAGAGTATAGCCATGCATTACCACCAGACGGATCTCACCGTCACCATCCATGGCGTTCACAAGTTGGTGATTCATAGGGGGCGAGTGGAACCTCAGCCGGACCGATGAACGCAAAGGTATATGTCTAAATTTATCGGTAATTTAGGGGGAACTCTTTATCTCAAAATGAGAGGACCCCGTTAGTATGAGGAGCCGCTCCCATACGAAAGCCGCTTAGAGCGCTTCTCGAAAGTTTTGAGTAAGGCCTTGAAATGTCAGGTAATGGCGGATGTCGGGAACTCCGATTGGGTAAAGGTTAAACCTCTCCCTCTTGAGAGTTCGGTATTTTCTGAGGAACCCTTACGGCTCGTAGTGGCCAGAGGAGTTTACTAGTGAACCAGAACGACTTCCATGCGGTTTGGAGCGCCGCCGAAAGGCTCCTCACGGGTATGGGAACTGACAACGCGCAGATCCCAGACTTTTCGAAGATCGACCCCGCAACTTTCCTCATCCACGGTGCTCAGCTGGCGGGTAGGGAAGACGAGGTCGAAGAGACGGGCAAGAAGCGTATCACCAATGCCTGGAAGGACTGCGTTCGCGCGGTCGCCAAGGCGGAGGAGTACGGCATGATGCTCGCTGCTCTTCGCAACGCGCGAGAACTGGTTCTCCAACGGAGCCGGGTGATCGAAGATGCGGAGCAGACGGCTTCTCAGGCAGCGGCAGCGGTTCGAAGACTCGTCACCGATCTCGACGCCGCCAAGGCCGCCTACGTCGCCGCCAATCCCCAGACGGAAGCGAGTACGCTCTCCCTCGGGGGTGGACTGATGAGCAGGACGGTTCAAGGCTCCATCCCTGGTGCCCCCGATCCGACACCGCTCGCCAGCCTGTTCGGGATCCTCGCTGCTCACGGGCAGGGGATCAGCGAGCTCACCATTGCTGAGGTTGCTCGTCAGAACGCGCTCGCCAACAAGCTTCGCGCGGACGACACGGTAACCCAGATCGAGTTCGCGATCTCGAAGGTGTACCTCGAGCTCAAGAAGTTGATCCGGATCTTCGTGATGCG
Source organism: Bdellovibrionales bacterium (assembly GCA_020434495.1). GTDB lineage: Bacteria > Bdellovibrionota_C > UBA2361 > UBA2361 > RFPC01 > RFPC01. Next base: position 18,716 of record JAGRAT010000009.1, read on the forward strand.
GTTCAACGAGGACGAGTTCGACTTCGAGGACCCGATCGACTGATCCGTGGTTCCCAACTCAACTACGAGGAGGGATGGACAGGCTACTCGGGAGACCGTGCAGCTTGAGACTCGTTTAGAGTCCGTCGGGAAGAGTATCACTACTCGTAAACAGTTTCTCACTGGTTACCTCATTTAAGGACATGTCCTATGAGTTCCCGACTCCTTTTCCCCACTGCTTTTCATAGCGAAGACTATCGGGCACTCTTAGACCGTGATGAAATCGAATACTGCGCGTGGGATAAGCCGAAATCGGTCAGCTTTCGACAACCGGACCGGTAGATTTATTTGCGGGAAGTGTAGGATGTTCTGGTGATAGTCGAGGTTTTTGTTTTCACATCCGCAATCTCTTGGGGATTGCTTGACCTCACAAGAAAGATTCTTGGGAAAAATTTTTCCGCACCGTTTCTTGCGCTTGTCCTCTCAGTTGGGCAAATTCCGATCGTGATTGGTTGGACTCTTTTCGAAGCACCAATCATCTATTCCCCTACCTACATTGTGCCAACCCTTATCATTGTGCTCATGCACTCGGCAGCAAGCATCGCCTTTATTCGTTCTGTGACGCTCGCTCCGCTCTCTGAAACAATACCTTTTCTCGCCTTTTCACCCGCGGTAACAGCACTTCTCGGGCTCACTATTCAGGAGTGGCTTTCACCGCTGCAATGGATTGGCATCGGGTGCATCATGGTTGGGGTTGGAAAGGTTAGAACTTCCAAGGCAATGAAGCCTGGCGAGGACACCTCAAGTGAGAGCGAGCAGGCGATTGGCAAATGGCTCATGCTCTTTGTCGCTCTATGCTGGGGCGGTGCTATTTTCCTCGATAAGGTCGCACTGCAGTTTGCCACTCCCTCTTGCCATGCTCTCCTGATTACTCTACTCAGTAGTATCGTGCTCTATGGAATCGTGAGGTTCCGGAATATAGAACTCCAGATGAAAAGCCTTTTGAGTTCCCCAGCGCTTCTCTTGTTGCCGGCATTCTCTGGCCTCGCGTTTATTACTCAGCTACTCGCTATTCAGGTTTATCCGGTAGGAGTTTTTGAGAGTATCAAACGAGCCGTTGGAGTCTTTATGGCCGCGCTCTTTGGACTCCTTTTCTTTCAAGAAGAGTTGACCTTCCGAAAAATTGCTCTGCTTACCCTTGTGGTATTTGGCACTTCGCTCGTACTACTCTTTTGATTCGATCAGGGTTGTCGGAAAGAGAACAAGCTTTAAGGTTTGGAATTTTGAGAGCACCTGGATGTTGTTGAGCTCCGATCCAAACTCTTCATAGAGTTCCTGGGTTATCGACGCGACCTCTCTCGGTTCAAATACTTCGACCCCGAGCTCATAATCCCAACTTCCAAAGCACTCAAACATCGAGATGATATTCGGGTGCCGGTCAGCGAATGCCAGAAGATTGTCACGCAGAGCTCCATTAACTCCTTTCCCATAAACGATCAACTTGTAGCTGCTCGCTCCGTAGCTGGCAGGATTCACCTGATAGAACGAACCGAGGATTACCCCCTTTTTCTTTAAATTCTTAACTCGTAACTCGAAAGTTGAGAGGGGAACTCCTATCTCTTTTGCGAGTTGCCTATGAGATACATTTCCCTGTTGTGCTAGGGCGGAGAGGATCTTCTCGTCAAGTTCATCTATAGCAACCGTTCCACCCTGACTCTGGATGGATAGGGGTTGACCAACCACCTTCTTCTTAGAGAGATATCTACGCGGAAGCACGTGCGCGGCAAACTGTGTTGAAACCGCTTTTTGGAAAAAGATGTTCCCAAACTTTTCTGAAAAGCCGTACAGGATCCTTTGAACTTCGGCCAACTCAAAGGCGCAGATCTCAATTCCGTACTGATAGTCACCACCAAATTCAGCAACCCACGAAACCTCTGGTGTTTTGACCATCTCCTTAAGTAGTGCGTCCTTAAGCTTCTTATTATCGGAGCTTAAAGAGAAGAAGATGTTGTGAAGAGTGAACCCGAGCTTTGCGAGGTTAATAAACGGGCTTTTCGTGACAATTCCCCGTTCAACGAGTCGGTTCAATGCATACCGGAGGGTGTGCTCCCGGTATCCGGTAATCCGACGGAGTTCTGGGATTCCGAGGTCGGCTGAGAGCTCTAAACAGGTCAAAATATGGGCTTCTTTCTCGCTAAGTCTCATTTTGTACAGCCTATGACAATTCCAATGATAAAAATAACACCGCCTCGCCCGTTTACTCAAGATTATCCAATTCTCTTCCTGTGTCCAACAGGAGGAGTATATGAACACGCAGACCGAAAGTAGGGATAGATTTGAACCAGATGCCGGAAACGGCAATCGAGAACGGATAGGGATTTCACTTCCCGAGCACTTTGAGCCGTATACCGATAAGTATTTTCTTCGTACCGCACAGATTCTCGAGGCAGAAGGACTCAACCCAACCGTAAGAGCGCAGGTCTTCATTCGAAAAGGGCCAGGAGAAGTGGCTGGAGTTGCCGAGGCACTAGAATCCATTCAGAAGTACGCTCCAGATTTTGAGGCTAATGGTGGGAAGATCTATGCCCTTCAGGATGGCACCACCTATCAGTCAAAGGATACGCAGATGTTACTTGAGGGTCCTCTGCAGGATATTGTGGCTCTTGAGACCATCTACCTGGGAATTCTCTCCAAAGCGACGACCAGTCGTAACGATGGAATTGATTCAGTTGATCTCGGTGCCGTTACCGAGCGAATGAAGAAGATCGTAGAACTTGCGAATGGCCGGCCAGTTTCTTATTTCGGTGCACGTCACTGGGACTTGCGGGAAGACGCTGCAATCGCTCGCGCTGCCTTCGAAGGCGGGGCCAATTCCTGCTCCACGGACATTGGTGCTGCCACCTTCGGTAGTCAGGGAGTCGGTACGATTCCACACGTTCTTGAGAATGCGATGGCTACTCTGTACGGAAAGGACCGTGCCGTCCTTGAGGCCACACTAGCATTCGATCGTCATATTGATCCGAGCGTACCGAGAATTGCCCTTATTGATTACAACAATAAGGAGATCTCGGATTCACTCGCTGTGGCTGTAGCACTTGGCGAAAAGTTATACGGTGTGCGGGTTGATACCCCTGGAGAGAACGTCGCGGAGGGTGCTTTAAAAACTCTCTCAGACCAGGAAGCTGATGCATGGCGAGCCCAGGGAATACCTGTTCCATCGGAAGATTCACCAGATGCCAAATATTGGGCTGGCACCGGTGTGACCATTTCCGGTGTGTACGCACTGAGAAAGGCTCTTGATGAGGCTGGCCATAGAGACACAAAGATTATCTTGACCAGCGGATTTGGCAATCCAGAAAAGGTTGCAGCCTTTGTTAGAGCAGAAGAAGCGCTTGGGATAACACTCTTCGATGGCCTTGGTGTCGGAGGATTATATCCATCCCGTGCAGCAACAATGGATGTAGTTGGTGTACAGGATGAGCTCGGACAATGGAGTGCTCTTTCAAAAGTTGGAAGAAGCTATCGCCCGAACGAGAACCTCAGACTCGTTCTTGGTGAAGAGCCAGATGAACTTCAATACATGTAAGGAGGAATGTGATGAGGCAGGAGCCAGAGGAAATTCCTTCGATTACTAGTGGTGAGATCTGCGACTTCCGATCCGCGGTTGGTAATAAAGGTAGAATAGAAAAAGAATCCAATTGCCCAAAAGAGCAATACAAGCGAGAGGAGAAGATCTCAGTTATTGCAGTAGCTCAGATTACGACGGATCCGGGAGAACTCAGGAGGAATCTTGAAAAGATAGTCTCCTTTATTGGCCTAGCTCGAGGCAGTGGAGCCCAACTCGTTGTGTTTCCAGAGCTGACGCTCCCGGGCTTCTGTCACATGGATCTTGCGTTTAACCCGAAGTTTCGTGCTGATCAATTGACCGCGCTTGAGCACATTCGAGATGCCTCTCATGGTATTACCGTCATTGTTGGTCATATGTTGGAAGACGAGGGGGTGACAGTTCCCAGTGGACGCCCGCATCTTCGAAGCGTTGCCACGATAATCAAAGATGGAGAGGTCCTTCACACACAGGAAAAGAGCTTACTTCCGAATCATGAGCTATCACCAGGAAGGCGCTACTATCACAACGGTGATGTTCCGAAGGCATTTCAGCTTGGAGATCTGAAAGTTGGGCTTATCATCTGTGAGGATATCTGGACAGACGGATACGAGACTGACCCGGTAGAGGAGCTTGCTCGGCAAAAAGTTGATCTCGTTATTAATACCAGTGCTTCTCCATTTGAGGTCGGAAAAATGCGTCAAAGAAAAGAACTGCTTTCAGAGGTGGCCATTCGAGTAGGAGCTCCGGTCGTTTATGCAAACCTCGTGGGTTCGTTTGATGGATATGATGCTGAAATAGTTTTTGATGGACGCAGTATGCTCATCGGAAAGGATGGTGAGGTATCAGCTGTAGCGAAAGGGTTCACCGAAGATCTCAAGATCTTTGATCTGCGCTCGCTGCGGGAGGTTCCATCACAAACTCACAATGATCTGGAAGAGCTTCATGATGCGCTTGTGCTTGGAATTCGAGAATATTTTAGGCGCAATGGTTTTCAGCGAGCATATGTAGGACTCTCTGGGGGAATCGATTCGGCGCTGGTCGCAGCGCTTTGTGTTGAGGCTCTTGGAAGAGAGCACGTAGTTGGGGTAACTATGCCGTCCCATATCACAAGTGATGAGACACGAAGAGACGCACATCTGCTCGCCAACAATCTCGGTATGAAATGTTTTGAGCGATCAATCGAGCCTGAGTATGAGGCTTGGCTGGCGGGATATCGACAGGTCTACCCGGACAGAGAGCCTGCTGCATTCACGAAGCAGAATAAGCAGGCGCGAATTCGTGGCTCCATCCTGCTTGAGTATACGAACGAGGATAGGAGCGGACTTGTCGTCTCAACGGGAAATAAAACGGAACTTGCCCTTGGTTACTGCACTTTGTACGGAGACAAATGCGGAGGGTTCGCAGCGATCAATGATGTTGATAAGCCAGGCGTCTACGCACTTTCTCTATTTATAAACGAACGAGCTGGAAGATGTCTCATCCCTGAAGGAACATTGACCCGAACTCCTTCGGCAGAACTTGAGGAAGGGCAAACCGATACTGCAAATTTACCGGCTGAATTCGATCTTCTCTCACCCCTTGTAGATGAAATCGTCGAGGACAATGCAACACTTGAAGAGCTCCTCTCTCGTTATCCGAAAGAAGTCATCGACCGTACTATGAGCGCAATTGATGCTCAGGAATACAAGCGCAGGCAGGTAGCTCCTGGTATCCGGGTAACCTCCAGAGGTTTCGGTATTGAGCGTCGAATGCCTATGGGACTTGGATATCGTAGGAGTCAGCTATGCTAAACTCCGTTCCGGAACAACCTCGAGAGCATCATCTTGGTTCGGAAGAATCGAACCTTAATGATCTGAGAGCCGTCCAAGTTCACGATCCACTTCTTCGCTCCTTCGCTGGTCTTACTGGGCGCATAGTGCTTTTTGGAGGGAGTTTTGATCCCATCCATAATGGGCATCTGCATTTTGCTAAAGAAATTCAGCGGGAAGTTGGAGCCGATGCCTTGGTGTTTATCCCCGCCAAACAGAACCCCATGAAAGATCACACTACAGGAGCCTCTGGTGCGGAGCGGGTTGAGATGATTCGGCGAGCCCTCATTGGGCAAGAAGGGCTTTACGTGAGTCCTATTGAAGTGCAGAGATGTAACTCGGCACCCTCTTATACCATAGATACTGTTCGCGAGGTCAGAGAGCGGATAGATAGCGAAGCTGAGCTCTACTTTCTTATCGGTGCCGATCTCATCCCCAATCTTCACCTATGGAAGGATATTTCAGAGATATTCGCCCTAACGGATGCACTCATCACCGTTCCGAGAGCTGATGAGAGCGGCAATGCACTTTTGCCAAGAGATATTCAAAACTTGAATCCGAGTCTCCTCCCCGATCAGCTCAAGAAGCTATCTGACAATTTCGTTCCTATTCGGGGACCGAGTGTCTCCTCCACCAGAATTCGAGAGAAATTTGCGAATGGAGGGGAGATCGACGGGGAAGTCCCGAGAGTTGTTGAGGATTTTATTCGAGAGGAGGGTCTCTACCAGGACAAGTAGGCAGAAGACAAAAAGTTATCTTAAGGATATAGAATCGTTTAACTTATTGGTCGTGAATACTAACCCCGCAGAGCATCAACCAGCAAAAACTGAAGTTGCTGGAGACGGCCCAGATGAAATGCCGTTGGCGCTTCCCTCGGTCCCCGAAATAACTTCTACCAAGTATGAGCCTTTACGACCTGGTGACGCTCGAGAGTCATTCACATTATCCGTCACTTCGTCACAGGAGTTACCGGCTGTAAATGAAGTAAGGCACTATCGCTTGCAGCATCTAGATAGATCTGGGGTGCCAGTCGGCAAGCCGAGATATCTCTCAACAGAGTTTCGACCTCAGATTGATACGGTGGATTGCGCATTTTTTCGAGTAAGTGAAAGGGACGGAGAGCTGATCTTGGAAATGGCTTCTGTTGAGAAAGTACGTCACGGACCACTTGTTCGGGGTGAGGTGGGACTTCCTCCTATGCTCCTCAAGAATGGCGCCACCCCAGACGCGAAACACTTTAGAGGATCGCCAGGAGCGTACCTAAGTCATGAAGCAGGACAATTTGATTTTGAAACGACAGTAGATGATATGGCGGAGACCTTCGGCCTTAAACGAACAACTCGACCCTTGGAGTCTGTTGGTGGTCCTGTGTTCCCATTTCTTAAGGTATCAGCTGAGGCAGCATATCCATTCGCTGTTGAGGTTTCGAACGATGCTACCGGTTCGTGGGTACGCTACGGCGAGAAGTTTGATGCAAGAATTGCGGTTCGATTTGATGATGTGAGAGATATCGCCTCGGGGTTTGGTCAAGAGTTCCCCGATGTTCGAGAATATGTTCTTGCAAATCGATTAGCTCGATCAAAAGGAGTTGCAATCCGACCCCTCGTTTCCCTCGAAGAGGGAGTTTCGGAACAGCCGTTTCCTCAGCAGTTGGAAGAGCACCTCTTAACAAAGGAAGCACTTGATAATCTTCTTTCCAAAGGGAAAGAAGCGCTAGATGAATTAAGTACTCATGCTCGGATTGAACGGGTCCAAGATTCCGAAATTGGTGAACAAGGAAAGCTTACTGTTTCCAGATTTCACGCGACTTCCGAGCGTGGAGATTATGATTTTGAAGTGCTCGTTGGAGAAGATGTTGATGCCACTCAGGTGATTCTCTTTTGTGAGTGCGGAGGAGAGCGCTATCAGGTTGTGTCAGTAGGAGAACAGTACGCATTGCAGGAGCGAGCCGATGCGCGCCGTGCCATTCTCGATACTCCAAAGCCCTTGCAGATTGAAGGGGTGCACGGCCTTAGGAATGGTGCGATCACACAAGAGGAGATTCTGGACCGTGCTATCGCCATAGCAAAGGAGCGGGGATTTGTCTTGAAGAGTGCACCCCAGCTTCTTGGCACCGGGACATACTCTCCCGGATTTAACCCGGGAGTTCATGATTTTGTCGCTATAGAAATTGATCTTGAAGCTTCAAAAGAGGCCTTCGCTCGTAAGAGTGAAGGGTACAAGACCAGCTTGATGAAAAATGCTGATATTTGTGCCAGCGCCGATGCCGGAAACATTCGGCACCTACCTCTTGTTGCTGCTTCATTCATGCTCGGGGGGGCGATACCGGAGAATGGCAGAGAAGCTTCGATTCTCGCTGGACGTCGAGAAGTAAGAGAAGCATTTGTTCGAGATGTGGTAACGAATGGACCAGCCGCCCAAGACCCGGCGAGGTGGATTTGGGAACAGGATCCCGCCACCTATTTGCGATATATGCAAGATCCAACGGTTCGCAAGTTGCATTACGCCTGCATTAACTCTGTTGGATTAGTGCGAATACCGTTTGTTGGAAATCAGTTTCGTGAACACATATGCGTGTATGGTCCGGCTGAGAAGAGTGATTCTCGGCAAGATGTTGGTAGCCTTACTCACGATGAGTTTCATCAATTTAATGGTGGATTTTTGCCAATAGTTGTTTCTGAAGATGGAACCATTAATTGGAGATCGAGAGAGTTTTACGTGGAAACGACATCTGCGACGGAACGTCTTGCGAGTCGGCACTCTGATCTCGCCACGCCATACCGCATTGGGGTTAACGAGGTCGCTGCTCATACGTGGAGAGGGAAGATCGCGGAAGTATTCCATTCCCTCGGTTGGGATTTGGAACGGGCCTCCCGAGAGCTCGATGATATAGAGGATAAGTTTGTTATTCCCAAAGAGATGCTTGAACATCCAGATTACGAAGAGAGGTTTCGGCCGTTTGTTGTTGGAAAGTTGATCCGATTTGGCCTACTTGATCGAATTCAAGCGGGAATGATCTATGATGATATGGTTGAGCATCCAAGAGTTACTGCTGCTTCCTTAAGGCTTTCCAATGCTACGAACGATCCTGATGATTATTTACGACGATTTCAAACCGCAGAAGAGCGAATTGCTGAGCAACCAGATGGAATTAATGGATTTCAACGAATGCTCTCGGTAACCAGAGTGCTAGATGTGGAACTTGTCGGATTGAGAATCGCCCACTTTATGGAGTTGCTTGAAAAGCGTGATGATGAGCGTTCTCAGAATGCATTCGAGCAGTCAGAGAAACACCTTGAGGCGCTATTCCGGGCCAGTGATTGGATTCGTTCGGCAGTTTCTCGGGTAGAGACAGTTGCTCCGACTAGAGAGAATCTTCGCATGCACAAGAGGTTTGAAGAGATACGTAAGGGACCAATAGCGCAAGCCAGGCAGTTTCTCTCGGATCTACTTGAAGATCACCATCTCTTCCGAAGAGCAACGCTTCAAGAGATGAATGCTTCACCGTTCCCGTTCTTCCGCGATATTTCTGTAACTGCAGAGCATAAGGCCACAGTTGAACGAGACATGAGAAAGTTCGAGAGGGCCTCATATGATAGAGTCGGGTTGAGCTATCCTGAGAGATTCGAGGAAGAGCGCGAGTTCCCGTTCTAGTGGCCCGAATTTGGTCCTTTTCGCATTGAGGATCGACAATTATCAATATTATCAGAAATATCAATCAGATCTGTTAAAACGCGTATCAATTCGCTGATATTGCCCACAAATTTCATTATGCCCTCACAAGTAATCGGACTTGAAGGAGGAAGTAATGAAAGTTTTACTCGTTGTTGATCCACAGAATGATTTCTGCCCCGGGGGCTCCCTCGCTGTAAATGGAGGGGATGAGATTATTCCAGTTGTGAATGAACTCCTGCAGTCGGATCAATTTGATCTTCGAATCGCCAGTAAGGATTGGCATCCAGAGAATCACATCAGTTTTGTTGCAAATAATCCCGGTACGAACCTGTTTGATACGGTGAAGATTGATGGAGTCTCCCAAGTGATGTGGCCTACTCACTGTGTTCAGGGAGAACCGGGGGCAGAATTTCACCCGAAACTCCGAGTCGATCTTCTCGATGCGATAATTGAAAAGGGAACGGACCCCAAGATCGATTCTTACAGCGCATTCTTTGATAATGCTCGTCAACGGGAGACTCCACTCAGGAGAGCGCTTGAGGCCGCTCAAAAGCATCTCGGACTTCAAGGGGAGCCGATCGAAATTGTTGTATGTGGGCTTGCTCTCGACTTTTGTGTGGCTTATACCGCTCGTGATGCTGCTCAGCTTGGTTATTCAGTAAAGCTTGTTCTCGATGCGACTCGACCGGTAGAGAGTGATCAGAAGAAGGTAATCGCGATGCTTCGGGACCTTCAAGATCTCGGAGTGAAGGTAGTGGAGTCTAGAGATTTGTTGGCAGAAGAGGGGCGATCTTTGGAGCGCGAGACGCGCGTAGAGCGTCCGATGGAGCCATAGAAGCAATCTCGAATGGCATGCGAATCCGGGTGCTGAAGGAGCAGCACAAAATTTCGCTTATAGCTGTTCTCAAAAGAAATTGCCGCGAAG